>JBPBPY010000441.1:0-10919 GCA_050954505.1 Janthinobacterium lividum | reverse complement strand
CCTCGACGGCTGTGATTCATCCAGATGTTCCGGGTGGGTACGCCGGATGGCCTGCCGGCCCCCTGCGATTTGCCAGACGCTGAAACGTCTTCACCGCTCTCTTGTTCGCTCCCGCAACCAATTCGATATCGCTGAAGTGCCGACCTGCAACCATCGGCATGGCCAGCCGTGTTCCAATGCCATCTTCCTTCAGTGCCAACTCAGCTGCCTGAATGCTTTCCGGCGATCGGAGCGATGCCATGTGCCTGATTGCCATGCGGCTTGATCAATCATCTGGATCAATGAAATGAAAAAAGCCTGCAGCACGAATGCGGCAGGCTTTTTTATTGGTACAACGCGACAACTGCTGTTGCTGCAGTCAAATCCAGCCGGGCTGAGGCCCGGCCAAGGATTATGACTTGCGGCGACGGGCGGTGAAGCTCAGGCCAACCAGGCCCAGACCCAACAGTGCCAGGATGCTTGGCTCTGGAACGGCGGTGCTGGCATTGAACAGGCTCGAACCGTCAACCTTCAGCAGGGTGCCTTCCGAAGCGGAAACACCGTTGACGCTGGTGGTGTACGACGTATCGGCGTTGCTGGTCACCAGGTTCTGGGTCGAGGTGAAGGTCATGCCGCTGATCGAACCGCTGACAGCTTGCAGGTAGGTCGACGACAGGGTCGACAGGTCAGCCGTGAAGTCATACAGGGTGCTGCCGTTCGAACCGGTGTTGTAAGCAGTGATCGACGAGCTGCCGCTGCCGGCGACGACATCAAACGTACCGATCAGGCTGCCAGCCTTGAAACCGGTGCCGTGACCGACATTGAACGAAACGGTTGGAGCGTAATAGATGCTCAGGGTGCCGCCTTGGGAGACGAACTGGACAGTGGTCTTGCCATTGGCAGTCGTCACGCTCTCAACGAGTTCCTTGATGGTTGCAACAACGGTGATCTGGTAGTCCTGGTTCAGACCCAGGCCAGCAGTGGTCACTGCACCGCCCGAACCCAGGGTGTAGCTGACCAGGTTCGATTGATACTGGAACGTGAAGTTGGTGCCAACGGTCAGATCCGACGGTTGACCAACGCCAACTGCCAGGCCGCTACCGGCTTCGTTCCAGTCCAGAGCAGCAACGTTGGTTGCCAGGGTGGTGTTGTTGGCGCCGTAGACGTTGACCAGAGCGGCCGATGCCGACGACATTGCGAAAGCAGCTGCGATCAGTGCGGCTGATTTCAAGACTTTTGAGGTAAAGGACATGTAGTTCTCCGAAAGGTTATTGAATTAGGTGTTTTGTTTCATCTGCTGCATCCATATAAGCATCAACCGTGCCAGATAATTTTATTCTTTGAATTCAATGACTTACATATTTGATTTAGAATTTTAATGTTAACTGTAAAGTATTTCGACAACTGCCATTTCCATACATAACTATTAAACAAGGTTTCGTGTTAGCGCCAACTTTTCCAGCGTAAGACAAGAATATCAAACAGTTCACAGTATTTGAAACACTTTAGAAAATAGCCCTTTGCCAGGCCAGACCGGCTGGAAACGGCGCCTGCGCGCCATCGTCAGGAACATGGGGCCAGCGTTGTCTGATAAGTAATCCGAGAAACGGCACTTCGGCCTCGCTGGAAAACTTCCATCGGGCATGAATCGACTTTATCCAGCACAACCCCACTGTAAAATCGATCGACAAACAGGCTGCATCAAGGGCAAAAGTATTTGAATATTTCTACATGGCAGCCGGCCGCGAATTGTTTGGCAGCCTGCTAGCAGCGATGCATGGTAATAAATGCAACAAACAATGGAACTGTTGCCAAACGCCCGCGACTCAACACAATTCCAAAACCGCGGCAGCGTCAAGGCCGCTGCACCCTCCCTCACCCGCAGCCACCATTACGCAAGGAAACCCTTCATGCCTCCAGCATCCTCGTCCGCCAAACTGTCGGCGCCTGGCAGTCCCCAGCCCGATCAAGGCGAATACCTTCAGGCTGGTTGCGAGCGCACGGCGCGCATCGAGCCGGTCGAGGCGATCCTCAGCTGGAATGCCTTGTTGCCCAACGCTGGCAGCCATGGCAGGAACGATCCCATCGTGTTGGCACGCAATGCGTTTGCCGCACTGGGCGAGTTGGCAACGCTGCAAATCCATATCACCGATGAATGGCTGGCGATGCAGCGTGGCCGCTACAACGATGCCGGCGACGCCCTGCTGCGCGCGATGCTGACGGTGTTCCAGCATGGCAGCCCGGAAGCCGACAGCAGTTGTACATTTGACACCGTCACCAAATACCTGGAATACGACTTCCTCTACCTCGGACACCGCTACCATGTGCGCGCCCGCATCCTCAATGATGGCGCTGTGGTCGATATTGAAATTACCGATGCGGTGCCGCTGCTGCTGTGCCTGCATCTGAACCTGCAGTGCGACTTCAACAAGACCAGCGCTGCCTACAAGCGCCTGCCGCCTCCGCGCTCCAGTTCCTCGCCGTCGCTGTATCGAATGCTGCAAACGGGTAGCAGGATGGCGGGCGGCCAAGGCCAGGCGCTCGCGCATGTCGACACCACCCCGGCACGCATGGCCCTGCTAGACCACTGGCTGGCCACCGGCAGCCGCGTGGTGCTGGACGACATCCTCAACGATATCGATGGCGCCAACCTGAAGGTCGATCATCAAATCCTCGCCTATCACGACCTGTTCATGCTGGCAAAAACACGCGCTGGCAAGAACATGCTGCTCGAGGCCTTCACCGGCAAGGCGACAGCAAAACGCAAACCTTACTCGGTCACCTTGGGCGCCAGCCCGGCTGCCATGAACGCCAGGAAATTGCGCCTGCTGGCCAACTTCGCCTTTGCCAGCCTGGCAGCTCGGCGCCTTCTGGCAGACAGCGACGAGTTGGCAACTGCAACCGACCTCACGCTTGCCAGTACTGCCGAGGCTGCCGGGATGGCCGGTACCGCCGCTGATGGCGCGGACGACCAGAATGACGACGGCAATGAGGACGGCGCCGGCGCTCCCATGCAGATCGATGTCGCCATCATCACAGCGTGCCTGGACCGGTGCCTGGCGGCCGATGCCCAGGTTCATCTGGAACGCAGTGCGCAGCTGTCGACCATGGGAAGCTATGTACCGGCGCATTTGCGCGCCGCCCGCGACATCGCCAGGGAAAGTGATGAATTGAAACAGCGGCTGGCACAAAAGCAGGCCCGCGCAGCGGCATTGCGCAGGAAGCAGCAGCGCCAGATGAACGACGAGGGCCAATGACTGGCCGCAGGCCGGCGCGTTGCGTTGCCTTGTTTCAAACTGGCCGCGGGCTGGCCGTGAGGCCCCTGCTGTTGCGCAATTCCTGAAGCGAAACCGGACTTGCCGCTGCAGCCGAGGCCTCAGGCGTCGGCGAGTCGAATTTTTCAAGGCGCGAGGCGAAACGCGCATCGTAGCGAAAGTCGAGGGCTGCGAGCATCGTCGACACTGCCCCCATCGATGGCAGCCGCTCGAGCGCCTGCCTGTCGAGGACAGTTTGCGGCTGGTCAAGGCCATACGGGTAGGTGAACTTTTCCGGCAAGACCTTGAAGCCATCGATCATGCCACCCAGCTGATCCTTCTCACCACTGGCGTCGAGCTGGCGAATGAAGGCAACGGCCTGGCTGCGAATGGCATCGGCTTTTTCGGTGTCCGGAAACGTGAACAATGTTTTCAGCAACAGGCGCTCAGGCGCGATGAACCATGCCGGCGGGTGCACCCGATCGGCTCGCGGGCGGTGGTGGCTTTTATCCATGGATTGGAACAATCTGACCTCGGAAGCGTTGAAGTCGCATACACCATCGGGCGGCAAACCCCGCAGCGAACTGGCGGCATGGATTGCGCGTGTTTCCCATTTCTCTTTCATTCGCAGAGGATCAGCCAGCAGGGTTTGCAGGATCAGCTTGTCGTCACGGTCAATCTCGACCTTAGGATGAAGAATCAAATCGTGGCGCTTGACCGCTGCAAAAACGATGGACGTAATGACGCGGGCACCGTCCGGATGATCGAGCGACAGCACGGCCTGCATGCGCTGCAAAAGCTCCTGATCGAGTTGCACATCGATGCCGTTTGCACCCGGGCGTGCCAGGCTCTCCGCATAATCGATGAACATCGAACCGACTGCATCGACCAATTTCCTGCCTTCGTGCGCCACGAACCCGGCGCTCAGCGCCAGCGACAGCAATGGCGAAAACAGCTTCAACAGCAGCGCATTGTCGATTGCCGGCAGCAGCGCCATCAGCAAGGCCGTATCGCGCACATTTGGCCGCAATGTCTCGACGAACACCGCTTCGGGTTCCTGACAGGGGTGGCCCATTTTTGCCAGCAACTGGGCAATCAGCAGATGCTCGCCGGTCTCCAGCGCAGAACGTGCCTGGGCCAGGCTGGCGCGGTCAATGTTGTTGAAAGGACTGCTGTCGATGGCTTGCAGGAGCGGCAGCATCGATTCGAAGTCGCGTTGTTGCGCCATGGACTTCAGGCTGGCAAGCGTTGCGCCCTGATCGGCAAATTCCGGCTCCAGACTGGACGGATCGAGATTTTCCAGCAGCGTTGCCAGCAGGTTGGGGCCCTGGCGATTGGCCACTGCCTCGATGCAGAAGTGAAAATCCCCAGCGCCGATTTCGGCATTGTCGATGTCGCTGACTTTCAGCAAGGCCACCGTTGTCGCCTCCGCCCTGGCCTGCAAGGCCAGTTCCAGCGGCGTGAACCCGTCGCCGTTGATCTGAAACAGTGGCGCGATCGGCATCCGGGATGGCAGTCTGCGTCCGGCCTCTGCGCTGCCGGAAGTCTGCTGCACCACTGCCAGCAGCAGCGCAAGCGATTGATGCCGGTCCTCGCGCGCAGCCAGGTGGAATGCTGAATTGCCGTTGGCATCGGTATCGGACAAGCTGGCACCGTGTTCCAGCAGCAGCCGGACCGTTCCGGGGAGTCCAGCCCGCGCCGCTGCCAGCAGAGGCGTTTCTTCTCCGCGGCCGCGCCGCTGCAGGAAGGTAAGCAGGCTTGCGCCCGCTGCTGCACCGGTGGACGCGCCGCCGGCAAGCACTCCAGGCTGCTGCGTGTTCAGCGACTTGAGGACAAATTCCACAATACGTAAATCGCTGCTCAAGGCAACCAGCAGTTCCACGCAATCCAGCCTGGCCAGATGGTATTCCGAAGACGTCTCCGAGCTCGATTCCCAGCTCCCTTCGGAGGACGCCGAGTCGCTGTCGTCGATCCGGTAACCGCTCTCGGAAACAGCGTCGGATTCGCCATGCACCATGGGCAAATCGTCCGGCGCCGCGTGGTCCCCCAGCTGCATCAGCACTCCAGCGGCGCTGGACGCCGAGAGTTCTCCACCGGCCTCATCGTCGCCGGCCGGTGACTGCGTCACCATGCACAGCTGCGCGCCATGCTGGACCAGCAAACGCACGACATGAACCTGGCCGGCGTCAATGGCCAGCTGCAATGGCGTGAGACTGTTTTCGAGGCTGGGCACATCGACGAAGGCACGCAGTCGCGCAGCGCTTTCGACATCATCTCCTTGCCCGGCCCTGGCTGCGTCGATGATTTTCTCGACAATGTCGTCATACCCTTTTCGTGCCGCCAGGTGGATCGGCAGCATCGATGCGCTAGGCTTGCCCGACAAGCAGGCGCCGGCGGCAATCAATCGATCGGCGATCGACTTGTGGCCGCCATTGAGTGCCACCCAGAGTGCGGTGATCCCTTCATCGCACTCGAACTCCAGCAATCCCGAAAGATCGGGCTGTGGCGGCTGCTTTGGACCGGTTATCCCATTTTCGCCGGCCAGTCCCATCAGGCTTTGCGCTGCCAGCAGTTCCAGATCGGGCAGCGGGCCTCGTTCGTGGCAGGCGACTTCCATGGCGATGATCTCCTCGACCAGGACTTCGCGTCCCGTCCCGGCAGCAGCAGCCAGTACCACGCTGCGGCCGCGCTGGTCCAGATCGTCGAAGGTGCCGCCTGCGACTCTGATCAAGGCCATGTATTCATCCGGCTTGCTGATTGCCATTGAGATGGCGCCATGTCCATTCCACTTGATGTTGACGAAGGCACGCAATTCCTGCGCATCGAAATCTGTGCCTTCAAGCAACTGGCGCACTACCTCCAGTCGCTCCTCGATCACTGCTTCATGCAAGACGGTGTTTCCAGACGCCGATTGCAGCGCCGGATTTGCGCCATGGCGCAACAGCAGCTTGACGATCTCGAGCTGTCCGAGGCCGCCGGCAATCATCAGCGCCGTCGAGCCAGTGGCATCGGTGGCGTCGAGCAGCTGGCGCATCGCATGGTCCTTTTCGCTTGCGGACAGCGTGCTGCAGTCGCTTGCCATGCGCTCGATGATGGCAGTGGCAAATTGCGCCTCAGGGTTCGCTGCGGCCAGATGCAGCGGCGACTTGTGGTCCACACCCGGGGTGTCGATGCGCGTGCAGGCCCGCGACAAGAATTGGAACATCTCTACATGTCGAAGATGCAGTGCCAGCGTCAATGGCGAATGGCCACAGGCGTCGATCGCATCGATGGCAACACCGAAGGCGCTCGCATCGAGACCGCGGGCGATCGCATTGGCGGCCTTGAATGTCTCCACGTCGCCAAGATAAACCAGCAGATGGAAAAAGTTGTGGCCAGAGGAATTGGTTTTGCCAAAGTCGGCGCCCAGGCCGAGCAAGGCCAGCAATGCATCACGGTTTCGAGTCATGACCGCGCGCGTGAGCGCAGTATGTTCACCATCGCTGGCCAAGGATTCCAGGCAGGTCTTGCCCGCAGCGGGGCCACCCTGCTCTGTCAACAATTCGAGGTAATCCGGCAAAAGGCTGATCGAACCGGCGTCGATGGCCTTGTGAAACGCAACCGTGAACTGGCCCTCTTCACAACCGGCGCGCACCATGGCCCTGACAACGCCGCCCAGCACATCGACATTGCCGCCCTTGAATGCCAGCGCCAGGGCATTGCTGCCGCCAGGATTGATGTGTTCGACAAGCCGCCGCACCAGTTCCACGCCGCCGCGCCGGTGCGCCTCTGCCAGCAAAATTCTGGCCAGCTCCGCGCTGCCCGCCTTGACCGCTTCATGCAATGGTTCGACGGGATTGCCATGCAGCGCTGCATCCGCCTGCATCAGCATGGCAGCGGCCTGCACAGCGCCAGCCTCGCAAGCCTTCGATAGCGGCGTGTAGCCCAGGGTGTTTGGCCGGTCGAGAATTGCCATGGCGGCCAGCCGGCCAAATGCGCGTATGTGGCCGAGCATTAATCTCAGGCTGGCATGGGCGTTGTTTGCCGCAGCCAGGTGAAAGGCCGTTGGGCAGCGCTCGGCCTGATGCAAGTTGACATAGCCGATGTCAAGGCGTATATCGCCAAGCAGGACTGCCAGGGTTGCGGCGGCATTGCCTGCAGCAGCAATGCACAGCGCCGTTTCGCCAGCCCGATTCTCCAGTAATACCAGATTGATGTTCTGCTCGCGGGATATGCGCAACAGTTTGGCAACCATGGCGTGATCGTCGGCGCGCGCAGCAAGGTGCAACGCGGTGTCGCCAGTGGCTTTTTCAGCGATGCCGACCTTGGCACCGTGCTTGAGCAGCAGCCGGGCAAATGCAGCGTTGTTTTCTGCCAGGGCAGCATGCAGCAAGGTTTGTCCATTCGGACTGGCGTTGAGATCGAAAGCCGGCAGCCGGTGGTTTTGCAGCCGGGCAGCCAGGGCCGTCGTGGCGGCCTTGGCATCCTGCGCCAGCAGCGCGAACAGATCGGCAGATCGCACCTGGCTCGAAGCGGGCGCCGGGTGCGAGGGTGCGTTTCTGGGGGAGGATGAAATTGAACCGCTTTTACCGCTGTGCATGGGAAATGTCCTGTTCAGGCGCGGCGCTCCGGCCCGCTTTGAACCCATGACCATGCCGCCTCATTGAGTGGCAGTCCCCTTCGCATAGTTCCCCCGGCTGCGGGAAAAAGTTGGCAAAATACCATGGGATGTTTTCGCCGCTTGAACATCGCAGCTCGCGGCACAAGTGCCGCCTCAGCCGTCACCGCAGTTTCTACCGCGGCTATTCCTGCTGCTGTCCCCGCCGCTGATCCCGCTGCTGTTCCTGCTGCTGTTCCCGCTACTGTTCCCGCTACTGTTCCCGCCGATGTTCCCGCTGCGGCTTCACCTCCTGTGACCGCTGCTGTTGCCGCAGTCGTTATCGCGATTGCATCTGCGGAGACAGCCCTGGTTTCGATCTCTCATTGCGCGCCATTTGACGGGCCAGATTCCCCGCCAGGGTCGTGCCCGAACGCCGCCACCCTGTCAGGCTGCGCCGCACACCGGTGTCAGGCCAGCCTGCATCGAACGGATGGTGGTCGCCACGGCAGCCGACAAACGCCTGACTGCCTGCGCATGGCCGGCCACCAGCGCGTCATAGCCAGGACTGACGCTTTCCTCGATGACGCTGCGGCAGGTCGACAATGCTTCACCGCTGGCGCCGACCTGGCGCACGCTCCACACCACATCGAGCAGGGCATGCTGGCCGGGGGTGGATTCAAACCGCTGCACATTGGTGCTGACCCGGTACACCACCGACTTCGCCGGATAGGGCGTGCGGAACACATCGATCACCCCGAGCTCGGTGGTGATGCCCAGCGACAGCGCACGGCCGATTTCACCGGCCAGCGGCGAGGCCCAGCGCTGCTGTTCCAGCACCTCGACGCGTCCGCCGCCTGTGCTGACGACCAACTGGTTGCGGTTGACCTGGGGCGGCACATTCACGGCAGTGACTTCGACATAATAATCCGCTGCCGTGGCGGGCATGCGCGTGCGCCCGGCCTCCCGGTTTGCCGCTGCCGCTGCCGCTGCCGCTGCCACATTGTTTGCCGGCGGGGCGGCTCCCTCGCTGGAAGCCAGGGTATGAAAATGCTCCTTGGGTGCGCTGGCGCAACCGCCCAGTGCCAGCGCAGCGGCCAGCATGACGGCGGCAAATCCGCTGCCGGTGAAACGGTCTGCCTTCATGGTGCATCTCCCTTTTTGCCACGGATGAGCGACTCTGGATGGCGCTCCAGGTAATCGGCCAGCGAATTGAGTGTCTGCAGTGTCTG
Organism: Janthinobacterium lividum; assembly: GCA_050954505.1. Taxonomy (GTDB): domain Bacteria; phylum Pseudomonadota; class Gammaproteobacteria; order Burkholderiales; family Burkholderiaceae_D; genus JAQGMO01. The sequence continues at coordinate 1,878 of JBPBPY010000441.1, read as the reverse complement.
GGTCAGTTGCTGCAAGGCCTGGCGAACATCGGACTGCAGCGGTGAATCGGACTGCAAGACCCGTTCGGCGGTGCCAAAGGTTTGTTTGGCCGCACTCAGCGTGTCCTTCATTTCGGGCACCACCTGGCCATCGAGCTTCTTGAACAAGGCATTGGCATTTTTCAGTGACTCGTTGACGTTCTTGCCGATCTCGGCGAGAGGCAGCGCATCGATCTTGCGCGCAATGCTCGAGACCTGGTTCTGCAGTTCATCCAGGCTGTTGGGCACGGTAGGCACTTCGAAGGGCGAGTCGTCGCCCGCTGCACGCGGCTTGATCTTCACCGGCGCAGCCTTGGGGAAAAAGTCCATTGCCACATACAGCTGGCTAGTCAGCAGATTGCCGGTACGAAGCTGCGCGCGCAAGCCGCGTTCGACCATGCGTCCCAGCATGTCCTGGCGCGCGCTGCGGTTGCCGCTGTTGAGCGAATCCTGGAAGCGCTTGCCCAGTCGCGTGGGATACAGATCGACGGTCACCGGCAGCCGGAAATCCTTCTTGACGGGGTCGTATTCAATGCCAACCGAACGCACTTCACCCAGCGTAATGCCGCGGAAGTCCACCGGTGCACCGGGGGCCAGGCCGCGCAGGGTCTGGTCGAAATAGAATACCGAGGTAATTGCCGGGCCATCCGGTTCGCGCATGGCGGCGGCCTGGTCGGTGGCCAGGTTGAACAGCGCATTGGCAGCAGCCGGCGCCCCCTGGCGCTCGCCGGTCATGGTTTCAAACGCGATGCCGCCGACCACAAGCGCAGCGAGCGACTGGGTATTCATCTTGAAGCCGTTGGCGTCAAGCCTTACATCGATGCCGCTGGCATGCCACCAGCGCGAGTTGGTGGAAACGAACTGCACATACGGTTCGTTGATGAAGACGGCCATGCCGATGCCGCGGCCCTGCTTGTCGAGTGCATAGCTGACCACCTGTCCGACCTGCACGCGCCGGTAGAACACCGGCGAACCCACATCGATGGAACCCAGGCTGTCGGCATGCAGGGTGAACTGCCGGCCCTTCTGGTCCACCGCGATCGGCGGTGCGGTTTCCAGTCCGGCGAAGCTGTCGGCGGTTTCTTCCGACTTGCCGGCGTCGACGCCAATGTAGGCGCCCGAGAGCAAGGTATTGAGTCCGGATACGCCACTGGCGCCAATCTTTGGCCGCACCACCCAGAAGCGCGTGTCGGCTGCCGTGAAGCGCCTGGCTTCCTTGGTCATTTCAATGGTCGCCAGCACCTTGGAAATATCGCTGTCGAGCGTGACCCGGGTCACCAGACCGATGTCGACATCCTTGTACTTGACCTTGGTCTTGCCGGGTTCAAGGCCGTCGCCGCTGCGAAAGCTGACCACCACCGTCGGCCCCTTGTCGAGCACGGTCTTGGCCAGCAGGCTGGCGCCGATCAGTGCGGCAAGCAGCGGAATGAGCCAGACCAGCGAAGGCAGCCAGCGCTTTGGCTGGTCCAGCGCAGGTTCCGGATAATCCGCCGGCAAGCGACCCGCAGCCATTGTCGAGGGCGGGGGCGCGCCGGCTTGGTTGTCAGACATGTTGCTCTCCAAAAGAATCGATCGGGTCCCAGATCAGGCGCGGGTCGAACTGCAGCGAGGCCAGCATGGTCAGCACCACCACGGCGCCGAAGGCCAATGCACCCGGGCCGGCGGTAATGACTGCCAGAGATTGAAATCGCACCAGCGCCACCGTCAAGGTAATGACAAAGATGTCGAGCATCGACCAGCGGCCGACGAATTCGACCAGGCGGTACAGGGAGGTGCGTTGTTGCGGCCGCCAGACCGAGCCGCGCTGGGCAGTCAGTGCCAGCAGGCTCAGTGCCGCGAGCTTGGCCATCGGCACGACGA
>JBPBPY010000369.1:0-10934 GCA_050954505.1 Janthinobacterium lividum | reverse complement strand
CAGCGATGAAGTATGTCGCCAGCGGCACGCCAACCATGGTCTTTGCCGGTGAAGAATACGGCACCGGTTCGTCGCGTGACTGGGCGGCCAAGGGTACGGCCTTGCTGGGTGTCAAAGCGGTGTTCGCCCGTTCGTACGAGCGTATCCACCGCTCGAACCTGGTTGGCATGGGCGTGCTGCCATTGCAATTCATTGGCGACGACAGTGTCACCTCGCTGGGCATTACCGGCGATGAAACCTTCGACCTGCAAGGCATCGAAGGCGAGATCACGCCACAGATGCAGGCCACGCTGATCATTCACCGCGCAAATGGTGAAACGAAAACCGTACAGGTGCTGTTGCGCATCGATACGCCGATCGAAGTCGACTACTACAAACATGGCGGCATTCTGCCATTCGTGTTGCGTCAACTGCTCGCGGCATGATGTCTGGCGAGCCGTGACCTTGGCACATCGTGCCAGCCAGGTGAACAAGGTTCGCTGAAATCCGCCTTGCATTCGTCAAGCAAAAAACGCCGGCTCCAACCGGCGTTTTTATTGCGCGCTCCTTTCGGGTTGGGCACTGCCGTGGGTCGCAGGCGTGATCCGCTTGCGTTGCCTTGCCAGACAATTGCGCGCCTGATCAAGCCGCCGGCGGAACTAATTCAGATACCCGCAGACTGAATCCACTACAATAGCCTTTAGATCACATACAAAATTCAGTCACGATGCGCCGTCCCTCCAAAACCCGTACTCCCAAGCTCTCCGCCGACAGCCAGCGGCTTGGCGCACTAGCGCAAGCCATGGTGCAGGCCAGCAGCCGTTTTGAAGAACGCGGCTGGGAACGGCAGCTCGACTTGCTGATCCGCAAATTGCTCAAGACCGATCACCAGGGCACCGTCGATGCTGCGCTCGACTACCTGTTTACCGCAGAAAACGGCGCCTATGATGCCTTGATGGAATCAGTCGAGGCAGTCAGCTCCAGCTGTGTCATTGAACACGACGGCAAGCCGCATGATGCGTTGCTGATTGCCATGCCGATCATGGCATGGACACGTTTTTCGATTGCTTCCGGACAGATTTCTTCCGACATGCTGGCGACTTTGTCGGCACATCTTTATGCGCACATTCTTGCTAGCGGTACCATTGCCGTCATGGCGCCGACCCTGTACGCCATCGACCAGTTGCCGCGCACGCATTATGAAACCGCTCAATTGACCCAGCGACTGGCCCAGGCTGCCGTCAACAACATTGTTCTCAAGCCGCCCTTGAATGCGCCCGAGACGGCGCCGTTCCTGGCCGATACCCGCTACCTGCTTGCGGTGGTTGTCACGCCATCCGAAGGGCCAATCTTCCAGTGGCAAACCTCCGATGTGCCATTGGATGTCACGGTGCGCCAGCAACAGGTGCTGGCGCAATGGCAGGCCCAGGCGCAACCGAACATTGAGCGCTTGCTGCCAGGCTGCGGCGTGCAGTTGCTGTTGCCGGAAGCCTACTTCGTGGCCTGCCGCGAAGCCGACAAGCAGATTCGTCCGGTGTCCATCCATGCCGCAGTCAACTACCTGACCCATGCGCTGGAAACCACTGCGTCGGAACTCTCGGCCATCATCGGCGGTTTTGGTGAAGAATTGCATGACGATGTGGAAGAGTACCGCATCAGTTTCGCGCTGCGCGGCCAGCCCGACGTCCTGTACGGCATCGTCTGGCCGCTGTACGGCCAGGAAGAAAACGATGGCGAAGTTCCCGAGGCCGGCCTGCGCCTGGTGGCGCAAACCGGCACCGACGATCCCGCTGTGCTCACGCCAATGGAAGAGATCCTGGCCATGCTGCGCGAGTCGGGTGTCACCGATGTCACCCACCACGACGAACATTTTGCCCTCGAATTTTGCGAAGATTGCGGAACCCCCCTGTTCTGCGACCGCGAAGCCGAACTCGTGCATGCAGAGATGCCGGAAAATACGCCGCAGGCAACCGGCCATCTGCATTGAACTGAAGCAGCCTGCACTTGTTTTCCCGCCTGGCTGGTGCCGCCGGCAATCTGCTTGCCGGCCTGACCACTTCCTTTGCCCTGGTGCCCGAGTGCATTGCGTTTGCGCTGGTGGCGCAGCTCAATCCATTGACGGGCCTGTATGGCGCCTTCATCATCTGCACCCTGACGGCAATGCTCGGTGGCCGACCAGGAATGATTTCCGGTGCCGCCGGATCGATGGCGGTGGTGATCGTGGCGCTGGTCGTGCAGCACGGTGCGCAATACCTGCTGGCCACCGTGATCATGGGCGGCTTGTTGATGATGCTGTTTGGCGCCTGCCGGCTCAGCAAGCTGATCCGCATGGTGCCTCACCCGGTGATGCTCGGTTTCGTCAACGGCCTGGCGATCATCATCGCCATGGCGCAGCTTGAACATTTCAAGGACGGTTCAACCTGGCTGCACGGCCAGCCCTTGGCGATCATGCTGGCGCTGGTCTTGCTGACCATGGCGATCGTCCATCTGCTGCCGCGTCTGACACGGGTCTTGCCGCCGGCACTGGTGGCCATCGTCGGCGTCGCACTGCTGGCGCACTGGCTCGCGCTGCCAACCCGAACGCTGGGCGACATGGCGCACATTGCCGGCGACTGGCCGCTGTTTCACCTGCCTGCGGTGCCGCTCGACATTGCCACGCTGCGCGTGATTTTTCCCTATGCGCTGCTCATGGCGATGGTGGGCCTGCTCGAAACCCTGCTGACCTTCAACCTCACCAATGAGATCACGCTCAGCACCGGCCAGCCGAACCGGGAGTGCGTGGCGCTCGGCTTGGCAAATATCGTTTCCGGCCTGTTCGGCGGCATGGGCGGCTGCGCCATGATCGGCCAGACCATGATCAATCTCGGTTCCGGCGGCCGCTCACGGCTCTCCGGCATCACCGCCGGGGTGATGATCCTGCTGTTCATCCTGTTCTTGTCGCCGTTGATCGAACGCATTCCACTGGCGGCGCTGGTGGGCGTCATGTTCGTGGTGGCGCAGCAAACCTTCGCCTGGGGTTCGCTGCGCGTGCTGTGCCGCGTGCCACGCCATGACGCGCTGGTGATCGTGGCTGTGACCATCATCACCGTGCTGACCGACCTGGCCACAGCGGTCCTGTGCGGGATCGTGTTTGCCGCCCTGACTTTCGCCTGGCAGCATGCGCGCGAGATTCGCGCAGAGCAGGCTCCTTGCAGCGATGGCAGCAAACGCTACACCTTGCATGGCACCCTGTTCTTTGCCTCGGCAAGCCGGTTCCTTTCCCTGTTCGATGCCATCAATGACCCGGCGGTGGTGGAAATCGATTGCCGGCATCTGCACTTTGCCGACCACTCGGCCGTGGCCGCCCTGGAAAGCCTGCGCGAGCGTTATGCCAGGGCGGGCAAGCAAGTCACGCTCACTGGCCTGTCGGCACGTTGCCAACAACTGCTGGCGCGCGCCCATGTGGCGGCCTGAGATTCGGCACCTGCTTGTCCTGGCTGCACAGGACTGACCCCGCTTCCAGCGGTGCAAATCCGTCAACCGTCCTGGTCCGGTTTCGCGGGCGTTACAACCAGCACATCCCTGGCCACCGGTGCATGCCAGTTCGACGCCGCAAGCAGGAACGGATCGAATTCGATGGCGCCGTTTTCAAGGCAGCGTATGGTCAGGCTCATTTGCAAAGTCGGCTGATTGAACTGCAGGATTTCCTGCGACACGATGGCGCGCGCGGTGTTCCTGGGCCGGCCCTGGCTATCGTTGCCGAGATAGCCCGAGTACAGCAATTCATAGCCGCCCGGGATTCGGGTGATGTGGTATTCCGCCGTCCAGGTTGGCGCCGACAACGCTTGCCCGTCGGCGGTACACAGCAGCGAAACATGACTGCCGTCGAATTTCCTGCGCAGGAAAAACTGGTTGACGATGAAGCCGGTCAGGTTCTGGTTGGCGAGCGCGCCCATCATTGCCTGCATCGCCGGTTCCTTGATCCCACTGCAGAAGTCCTCGAGGCTGCGCATGCTGTGGGTGGGGGCTGTCGGGCTGGCGCAAAAGAAATAACTGGAACGGGCGATATCGATCGCCAGGCCGGTCTGCCAATCGCCAGTGGTGGCTTTTTTCCTGAGGAATTCGACAAACAGCAGCGTGTCATTTTCATACGGCGAGCTGGTCAGGATTTCGCGCACGGACAGGGTGCGGTACATGCCGCGGGCACGGGCGTCATCGATGGCCAGGTCGAGGAACTGCAGGCAGTTTACCCTGCCGGCCTTGTCCGACTTGCGCGCATGTGCGGCCAGCCAGTTTTCTTCCATTGAATAGAAATCCTGCTTCAGAACGAAGGTGAGGTCGGCAATTTTCCGGTTATAGAAATCGCGAAAGGCACGCTGCAGGACATCCATCCGCACACCGGCCGGCTGGCTGGCGGCCGTCTGGTCCCAGACCACCAGGCACAGCACCAGCAGGTTGCGCAGAGAGCGTTGTTTGTCTTCGTCGCTGCAGGCACGAAACGCTTGCGTGCCGGTCAGCAGACCGACCTGATCGCTGTTGAAATCCTTCAGTGTCTGCGGCAACAGGGCAAATGCAGCCTGTACATCGGTGGCGACATGTTCCAGTGCCTGCTGGCCGGCATGCAACAGGTTCTCGGCGGCAACGCGCACGCTGCGCAAACTGTACTGGCGTGCGCTGTTTTCCAGTACCGGCACGGCCGGCTTGGCGCTATCGCTTGCTTCGGCGCTGCCGGAGCGTTTTGCAGACTTGCCTGGCTTGCGGTCTCCTCCAGACGCTTTTGGCCTGGATACTGCACCATGGCTGGAAGTCACGGCGGAAACTGCGGCATGCACCAGCGCTGGATTGCCGGCGTGACTTACGGCATGACCCCCGGCGTGACTCGATGCAGAACTCGCGGCAGTGTTTGCTGCGGGACCAGTTGCGGGACCCGCTGCAGCGAACACTGCGGCGCCGTTGACGTGGCCGAGGGCGGGGCTGAATGCATGGCTGAACGAGGAGCTTGAAGAGGGGCTGACCGAGGAGCTGATCAAGGAGCTGACTGCGGTGGTCGGCACCGGCCTGAGCACCGGCGTGCTTGCCGCCTGCCGGCCGCCAACATCGTCCCGGACATTCTGGCGACCCTTGCGCTGCGGTGAGCGAGTGCGTTCCCGCGACCTGGCGCGCGAGCGTCCGGCATGGGTGATTTCCCTGCTGTCGTGATTGCGCTCCTGCGACCGGGCGCGCGAGCGCCCCGAATGCATGAGGTCGTTGCCGGCATCCGGCTTGCGCTCCTTGACACGCGGCAAGCGCACGATCCTGCTGCCGCTGGCCGAAAGCGGCATGGCAGACGGATCCTGCTCGACCTGTACAGGGGTGGCCGGGCTGGCGGGCTTGAAACTGCCTGGCACTTTTTCCGGAGACGTACTGCGTCGTTCGACAGATGGCAATGAAGACATGATGGAGGTCCAAGGTGATGTTGATAACAAGGTTGAACAATTCCGTCGCCAACCCGATTAACATCGCGCCGGTCTTGAAACTACCGACCTGAGTAACACCACCCTCCCCCCGGTTCCTGCTGTTTGGCCTGGCTCAAACCAGGCGCTTCACGCCTTCGATGCCTGACAAGCCCCGAGCACGGGCTGCAGCATGGCCCGCCCCAGTTCCGCGCTGCGCTGGCCATTCCAGCCCACCTCCGGCAGCGGCGAATGGGCATTGTCCTTGAACGGCATTTCCAGTGTCAGCGACAGGCACTGGAAGTGATGGCCGATATACTTCGATGCCAGCTTGAGCACATCGGCCCGGTACTTGCCGGAGCCATAACCGTAATGACTTTGAAAGTCGGGACTGGCCCGCTTGAATTCCTCCACAAAGGTTTGCTGCTGCAGCGCCTGCGCTTCGGTAAAGCCTTCCAGCATTTCGCTGCCGGCCACGAAGACATACGGCAAACCCTCATCGCCATGGATGTCGAAGAACATGGTGCAGCCAGTGTCGTGGATCTTGTTCTTGACCAGCATGACTTCCGGGCTTGATTCCATCGATGGCGTCATCCATTCGCGGTTCAGGTTTGCACCGGCAGCATTGGTGCGCAGGTTGCCGAGGATGGACCCATCCGGATTCATGTTCGGCACCAGGTACACCACCGCCTTCCCGAGCAGCGCGCGGGCAATCGGATTGCCCGGCTCGATCAATGCTCTGGCCATGCCTTCGACAAACCACTCGGCCATGGTCTCGCCAGGATGCTGGCGTGCGATGACCCAGATTTTTTCCGCTTTCGATTCGTCGCCGATGACCAGCATGTTCAAGTCACGTCCCTACACGGTCTGGCCAAGGTCGAGTACGCGTACCAGCGGTGACTGTGCGGCTTCGCCGAGAAAGTCGAGATGGCGTTCGCGCGAATACGGTTCGAAGTAGGCGTAATACACACTGTCGGTCAATGGCGTGTGCTGGATCGTCATCACGCCCGCGGCATAGCTGGTGGGCACACGGAACCAGCGCCGGCGGTCGTAGCTGGCCACGGCCTGGTAGTTTTCCCAGCCATTCGGATATGCCGCTTGCGCCGCGTTGAGAAACTGCATGCTGCAGGCTTGCCCACGTGCGCCCTGCAGGCGGAAATGAAACCACTGGGCGATGTCGGCGGCGGCGCTGTCGGCACGCAGTTTCAAGGTGATCGTTGCTGCGCTGTCGGCACTGACCACCTCGATGGCGCCGGCATCGAACTGTTGACTGATTTTCAAAGGCATGGATAGGTTTTCGCTGGACGCACCAGGCAGCTAAGCAGCTAAGCAGCTAAGCAGCTCAGGCAGCTGAAGCAGTTCAGGCAGCTAAAGCAGCGAATGCAGCTCAGGCAGCCGCCCTGGCGCAGGTTGATGGGATGGCAGCTTCCGGCTCTGCCCGCCCACCATTATGCAGCCAAAGCCGCGCCAGCCCCTGCTTGACTGCCCGCTGCAGCACGCCGGCCTGCGTGGCGGGCCCAGTGATGCGCGCCTGCGCGGCAGATTTGTCCAGCGTTCCAACCAGCACCAGCGCATTGCTTGGCACCGTGAATGACTGGCCGGCGCGAATGTGGAAGTCCTGCGCCAGCCCGGCGACGCTGATCCACAATGACCCGCCAAGGCAATCAACCTGGCGTCCACAAGCGCTGGCGAGCCGCAAGGGACGGTGTTCATTGATGGCAAGATCCTGCTGCATTGGCGGGCGCTCTGCCGTTCTGGTTTTCATTGTTTTCTCCGGTAGTAAGACGACAGTGCCATCTTAAAACCGTGATTGATTGCCAGTAAGCATCACCGGAACGATTTTGTCATGAGTACAGTTGCAGTCCGTGCCAAACTGTCACGCTGCAAATTTGCTGCAACTGTACCTATCCAGATGATTTCTGTCCGAGGCACAATGGCCTGATGGAAACAGCACGCATGGACGGCGCCCGCATGGATTTACCACTTTCCCTGTATCACACCCTGGCCGACGAACTTGGCCAGTTGATCGACACGCGCGTGTTTCGCCCCGGCGAGCGTCTGCCATCGATTCGCCATCTGGCCCGCCACAAGCGCGTCTCCATCAGTACCGTGGTGAGTGCCCTGCAATTGCTGGAGGAGCGCGGCACAGTCGAAGTGCGGCCGCAGTCGGGCCACTATGTGTCGCATCGGCCCCTGCGCCGCGAGCCGGTGTTGAACGACATGCTGCGAGCGCCCACCTATGTGGGCATCAACAATCAGCTCATGCGCATCATGCAAGCCAATGAACGTGCCGGCATGTCGCGCCTGGCGGCGGCCTATCCGCCCGAGGAACTGCTGCTGGTCAAGGGCATGCAGCGCACCGTCGGTTCGGTGGCCAGGCGCCATCCGGACCTGCTCTCGCGCGGCAGCTATGTCAGGCTGGCCGAATCGGGGCTGCTGCGCCAGCTGGTGCGGCGGGCAGTGGATTGGGGCGAGCTCGACCATGAGGAAGTCGTCATCACCAATTCCTGCACCGAGGCCCTGTTCCTGTGCCTGTCGGCGGTGTGCAAGCCGGGCGACACCGTGGCCATCGAATCGCCGACCTATTTCGTGTTGCTGCAACAGATTGAAAGCCTGGGACTCAAGGCACTGGAGATTCCTTGCGACCCCGGCACGGGTTTGTCGGTCGACGCGCTCGAACTGGCGATCCAGCAAGGGCTGGTGCAGGCCTGCCTGCTGATCCCGAACTGCAATAATCCACTGGGCAGCATCATGACCGAAGCCGACAAGAAACGCCTGGCTGCGCTGGTGTCGAAACATGACATTCTACTCATCGAAGACGATATCTACAGCGATGTCTGCTTTGGCGAGCAGCGCCCGCGACCGGTTAAAGCCTACGACCGTACCGGCAACGTGCTGCTGTGCTGTTCGTTTTCCAAGAATGTCAGCTTTTCGTTCAAGGTCGGCTATGTCGCCGCCGGAAAATACGTCGAACGCGTGAGCTTCCTGAAGACCATCTCATCGGGTACCACAAGCCATTTTCATCAGACCGTGCTGGCTGAACTGATCGATGGCAGTGGCTACAATAATCATCTGCGCCGCGTGCGCCGCCTGCTGGCGCAGCGCAGTGCACGGCTGGGCGAGGCCATCCTGCGGGCATTTCCGGCGGGCTGCCGGCCCTCCGAGCCGCAGGGCGGCTTCGTGATCTGGATCGAGATGCCGGCCAGGGTCGACGCCATGGCGCTGCATGCCAAGGCAGTAGAGGAAGGAATCGGCTTTTTGCCCGGTCCGATGTTTTCCGCTTCCGGCAAATTCGCCAACTTCATCCGCCTGAATGCAGCCAACGCCTGGGACGATGAAGTGGACCTGGCCGTCAGGCGGCTGGGCATGCTGGTACATGAGGCAGCATCGTGAAGAGGTTTTGATCTGTTTCAAACAAGCGAAATTTATCCTGCTGCATGAACGGTGATAACGCCGAGCCTTGCCCATTTCTCATTGCCATGATGTACACTCTCGCGCTTTGCGGCAAGCCGTCCCATCCAGCTTAACGTTCCAGTCTGCAATCCGCGCATGGCAGCCTGGATCGAATGAGGAATCCATGCATCGTCAAATCGTTCGTTCTGCGCTGGCCACCCTGGCCCTGGGCGCCAGTACCCTTTCCCTGCAAGCGCACGCAGCAGAAAGCTTGTGTACCCCATCCTTGAAACTGGACAGGGAAAAGCTTGCCACCTACCTGCTCGACAAGCATCCTGTCAGCACTGCCTATCTGACCAAGGGCAGCCAGCATGCGCCGCTGGATTCCAATCTGGCACTGGTGCAATGGCTGTTGAAAAAGCGCGCCGCAGCGCCGGCGCAAACCGGACCCGATGCTGCCAGCGTCGACTTGATCCTGCGCGATGTGCTAACTCTGCTCGATGGCAAGAACGCCCAGCTCAAGCCGACCGGCAAGACGACGCCGCTGGCCTATTTTTCCCGCACCGATCGCGGCAGCGAACTTGCCTGCACGGTCGCCAGCGCCACCCCCGAAGTGACGCCAGCGGCGCCCTTGCAGGCTGCTGGCACAACGGCCGCAGGTGCTGCGGCAGGCGGCGTCGCCACTGCAACTGCAGCAGCGACAGGCCAGAGCACCGCTGCCGCCGTGCCGGCGGCTGGCGCACCGGCACCGGCTCCCGCTCCAGCCCCTGCTGCGCCACCGGGCCCCGAAGTCACGCAGTCGGTGTTTGGCAAATTGCGCCTGCGCGGCAATCCTGACCAGCTGGCAATCGACCGCAGCAATGCAGGTGCCTATGCCTCGGCAGACAAGGCGACCCTGGCGCTTGCCAATGACACCGTGGCCGGTTCCCGCACCAATGACATCCGCGCGTATCTCGGTTATTCATTGATCAAGTCCGAACCGAATGCCAAGGGCACGACCTTCGAAGTGGTGCCTTATGTCGGCTTGAAACAGAATCGCGTCATCGTCTTCAGCAACGGCGCCGACGACATCAGCACCACGCGCACGACCAACATCGGCACACTGGTCAACTATCACTTCGTGCATCTGGATTCGGACGATACCGACGACCTGAGCCTGCGTCCGGACTTCCTCATGGACAGCAGCACCGGCACCCGTCTGCTCAGTGCCAACTTCACCTACACACCGGTGCGCAAGCGCTTGCTCAACGACCCGATCCCGACCAATTACGGTGTCTCGGTCAAACCCATCCTGGTGGGCGAAAGCCGTAATGGTGCGTACATCGACCGTGGTGACGAGACCGTATTCGACAGCCACAGGAATTTCGTCCGCCTCGGTGCGCGCGCCGGTTTTGGCCTGGTCAGCAACAACCCTGCCATTCCACTTGATTTCGTTCTGACCTATACCGGCTTGCAGGCACTGGTTGGCAACCTCAACATCCACTACCTGCGCAGTGCCCTGACCTATAACTTCAACCAGACCATGGGCCTGAGCCTGAATTATTCCACCGGCCTGCTGCCGGACAGTGGCGACCGCGAAAAGAAATGGAACCTGGGCATCACTTCGAAGTTCTGAATTCGATGCGATGAAATTGGTGCGCAAGACACCCGCAGCAGCTTGAAACTTCTGTGGCGAATGGAAAAGCACTGTAACGGTTGTTGCCGTTACAGTGCTTTTGTCTTTACAGCTTTTTTTTATACTGCTTTTTTACTGCTGATTTATTTGTGCGTTTGCTGTGTGCTGGTTTGCGCATGCTCTTTTACCGCCTGCATTTTTGCCGGCTTGGCTGCTGCTTGACTCCCCTTGCTGCTCCCCTGTTTCACCAGCCTGCCACAACGCCCCCTGACTCCCCTTCTCCCCTTGTTCCCTTCTCCCGCCATTCCCCTCCCCGACTCCCTGCTCCTCCACACCACCTCCCCATCAGCGTCTTGCGCGCTTTATTCAGTCCTGCTTCGGGTTCTGCTTGCGGCCGTATTTGCGCCGCGTGCCGGCCAGTCCCATCAACCCCAGTCCGAGCAGGGCAATCGATGTCGGCTCCGGCACAGTTGCCGTGGTGGGCAATGCCAGCAGGGTAATTGTGGCGCGCAAGCTCTGGGTACCCGTTTGGCTGA
>JBPBPY010000400.1:0-11005 GCA_050954505.1 Janthinobacterium lividum | reverse complement strand
TGGCCGGCTTCATCATTTGTGCGTGTGCCATCTGGCTCGGTGTGCGGCGCAAATGGAATGAAACCACGCAAACCGGCACCGTCCTGTTCGCGATTTTCCTGTACACCAAGTTTTTTGATTGGTGGTGGGATGCGATACCGAAGTATCTGTTTTTCTTTTTACTGGGCTTGTTTTCAATCTTGCTGATATCGGTCTTTCGCCGCATGCGGCTACGCCTTCAAGCCGACGGTTCGGGAGAACAACCATGAAACGCACGCCGAGAATTGCTTTTGTGGCCGGGATTGTGCTGATCGTCGTGGTCAATCTCGTCATCTTCTCGATGGTGGCTTACAACCGCAGCGGCGAACCCGACAGCATCCTGACCATTACCGGACGCGAACTCGGCCAGATGCCCAGCCAGAGGCTGCGTGACGTCGACAGCGGCCTGGTGGCACGGTTGCAGTGGCGTGTACTGCCGCTTGCCGGCGCCTCCGACCCGGTGAATGGTTCCGCGCCCGGGACAGGGCAGCGTTACAGCCAGCCCGCATGGCTCAATGACAAGAAACTTGCCGAGCTTGGTTTCAACCTCGGCGCAGCGGCGCCATTGGCGACCGATTCCATGCGCCGCAAGGCCACCAGAAAGGACGTGTTCCTGGTGCTTGAAATGAATGGTCCGGCGTATCGGCAATCCGTCGACGCTGCCATGCGCGCCGCGGCTGAACCAGCAGCAACGGGCGATGCTGCCGGCAAGGATGCATCACAGGGGCGGCGTTTTGACGAGAGTCGCCGCGAACTGGAGGAAGAACGTCATCAAGCCAGCAGATTGTTCATTGTCGACGCCGGGCTGGACCCGGCAGCCTTGCGCGCGCGTTACCCTGACCGTGGCCACCATGCCATCCTCACGGGCAGGATACGCGCATATCCGAACGCACGCCAGCTTGCGGCGGGTGGGGCCACACTTGCGCGCGAGGGCAGCAAGGACGCCAGCATCGATGCGCTGATCGAGGCGCTTGATGCCGATGCAATCAATATCCCGAAAGAGGTTCGTCGATCCTGGCTGTCGCAAGAGCCTGGTGCTGCAATCCGTCTCGCCTTTGGCAAACGTCTGGAGCCCTGGGTGATTGGACCCGGCCAATAAGCTTGCTTGCTGTGGAAAGCAACTTGTCCGGCAAAGAACGTGAGCAAAAGCGCAGGCGAAGGCGCGGGCCGGCAGCGTGTGCTGGTGGTGTGCGCAAACCAGACCACCGATCAGCGACAGCTCCTGTATCGATCTTCGAAAACCATCCAATGCATGTCACCGCACAGCGTGACCAGCAAGCCTGCTATGGAGCGGTTTCCTGGTCAGCCTGGCGCAGCAAACGATCAAGCTCATCGCTGCGAAGTTCGGCCGGCACGGGGCCTTCCCCGCCATCGCTCGATGCGCCCGGAGTGTTCAAGGCGTTCGTCTGGATCGCGTCCCCGGCGGGCGGCTGCGGCAAGGGCGCCGCTTCGGCTACGGAAGCATTGCCCGTTTCAGGCTGTTGAACCGGGCGCGCCGGCATGGGTGTGGCACCCGATACAGAGGCGCCCTTGCCTGCGGCAACCACAGGTGCGTTGTGACTTGCGCCCCGTCCAGACCAGGCGTCAAACCAGCTGCTCGAAAAACCATCGAACTGGCGCTGGAATCTGGCCAGCAGGGAATTGTCCTGCGGTGCAGCGGCAAAACGGGCATTGCCATCCAGCGCCCTGGTTTTCAAGGCATGCTGGAAAAAGTCGCCCACCACGAACAGCGCATTATGGGCGCCCTGCCCCCAGTAACTGCTGCGCATGGTCACACGCGTATCGTTGAAGCCGACCCAGGAGCCGGCCACCAGCTGCGGATGCATCAGGATGAACCAGCCATCGGTATTGTTTTGCGTCGTGCCGGTCTTGCCGGCCAGATCGCCGCGCAGGCCAAAGCGGCTGCACACGGCTCCACCGGTGCCCTGCCGCACCACCCCGCGCAGCATGTCGACCAGTTGCGCCGAGGTCTGCGCTGAAATCGCCTGGCTGCCGGGGCTGGCAAACTCTGCCAGTACATGGCCATCATGGTCGGCAATCCGCGTGACATAGACCGGGTCATGGCGTATGCCGCTGCTGGCGATGGCGCCATAGGCCGACACCATTTCCAGCGGCGTCACAGGCGAGACACCCAGTGCCAGCGCCGGCACGGCGTCGAGCTTGCTGCGGTCGACGCCAAGGCGGCGGGCAAAATCGATCGTGCGCTGCGGACCGACCTCCTGCATGACCTGGGCGGTAATGGTGTTTTTTGAATACATCAAACCTTCGCGCATGCTCATCGGCTTGCCGCTTGCCGGCGTCAGGTCGGTGGGTCGCCAGACTTCATTCCTGCCCACCCGGATGTCGATCGCTTGATCGATGAAGCTGCGTTCGGGCGACATGCCGCGCTCAAGGGCGGCGCCATACACGAAAGGTTTGAAAGTCGAGCCCGGCTGGCGCTGTGCACGCACGACATGGTCGTACTGGTCGCTGGAGAAATCGCGGCTGCCTACCCAGGCGCGGATCTGCCCATTGCGCGGGTCAAGCGCCACAAAGCCGGTCTGCAAACGCGTCTTGTCGTTGCGCAGCGTCTCCATGAAAACGCGATCGCTTCTCAACGCCGCCAGCGCCAGCGCGGGGGCCGTGCCTGCGTCGAGCGCATTGCGATAGGGCGTGCTTTCGCGGACGAAGGCATCGACCACGCTGCTGCGCTGCTTCCAGAAATAACCGAACGGCGAGACGCGCCGGCGCATGCCTGCATAACTGGCTGCCGACGTCGATACCAGGCGTTCCGAATCCAGGCCCCACTCGACATCGGCAACCGACTGCAGCAGGTCAAGCTGTCGCTGCACAGCCTGGTCGGCATACGCCTGCAATTGCGAATCGATGCCGGTGGTGATGATCAAGCCATCGGAATACAGATTGTAGTTGTTGCGGTCGGCCCAATCGATCATCGAGCGGCGCACCTGCTCGGCAAAATGCGGCGCCAAGCCAGGATCGACTTCCTGGCGCTCGAAGTCGAGCCTGATCGGCCGCGCTGAATAGAGTTCAAAATCGGCTTGCGTCAAGACTTCGCGCTTGCGCATTTGTGCCAGCACCACATTCCTGCGCCGCAGCGCCCGTTCGGGATTGAGAACCGGGTTGTAGTAGCTGGTGCCTTTGAGCATGCCGATCAAGGCGGCACTCTCGACCACGCTCAGTCTGGCTGCGGATTTGTCGAAGTAGGTGCGCGCCGCCATTTCGATGCCGAATGCGTTGTAGAGGAATGGCACCGTGTTGAGATAGGTCTCGAGGATCTCCTGTTTGCTGTAGCTCTGCTCAATCTTCAGCGCCGTGATGACTTCCTTGATCTTGCGGGTCAGCGTCCTGTCACGGCCGATCTCTTCGGGATACAGGTTGCGCGCCAATTGCTGGGTAATGGTCGAGCCGCCTTCGCTGCCACCCACAATGGCCCTGGCAGCAACCGCTGCGGTACGGCGCAGGTCAATGCCATGATGCTGGTAGAAGCGATGGTCTTCGGTGGCGATCAATGCTGCGGTGACATTCGGGGAAATGCGCGCCAGTGGCACCCACTGGCGGTTCATGCGCGCAAACACCGCCAGGCGCTTGCCATCGGCCGACATCAACACACTGGGCTGGTCGGCTTTCTGTTTTTTGAGATCGGCAATGCTGGGCGTGAATGGCACCAGCGCCAGGCTGTACAGCGCCAGCAGGCCCAGCGCGGCGCAGCCGAGCCATGCAACGGCACGCAGTGCGTGCAGGCATCGGCCGGGCCAGCCGTTCGTGCCACGGATGGCAGCCTTGCCGTGGCGGGCAGCACGCACCGCCATCGGCGCAAAGCTGCGCTGCCAGAGCCATGCCAGCCCTCGCAGCATCAGCAAGACGATTGCGATCAGACGCTTGAACCGGTTTGCCCCCCAGGTTGTCAAGCGTTTGCCAGCGCCGGGCTGCTGCGGGGCTTCATTCACCAGTCAGGCTGCACTGCTCAATACGCCGGCGTGACCAACACATTGACGCGGATGCTGCTGCCCGGGCTGTTGGCCATCACAGTGGAGTAGTTCCGGCCCTGGTACTGATAGGTGACGTCATAGCCATTCGGGCGCTCCACCACCCGGTTGACGGTATGGCAGCGGCGCACTTCACGCTGTGCATAGCCTTGCGGAGCTGCGGTATTGTTGGCCACGTTCTCCCCGGCCAGTGCGCCGCCGATGGCGCCGATTGCCGTGGCTGCGGTGCGGCCGCTGCCGCCACCAACCTGGTTGCCCAGGATGCCGCCGGCAATGCCGCCGATCAGCGCACCGCCCAGTCCACGGCCGCCATTGTTGTTCGGCGCCTGCACGGTTTCGACTTCATTGCGGCATTCTTCCTGCGGCATGCTGACCTGTTCGATGCGCGGTTGCACACGTACCACGCGAGCATTGTCGGAAAATACCGCAGGCGCACCGGCCGGCGGCGGTGGCGGACGATTGCCGTCATAGTGGTCGTCGCGGTAGTTGTAGCCATTGTTTTGCGCGAGCACGATATCGGGACCGTATTCGCTGCCGGTGCGGTTCTGGGCGATGGAAAGTTGTGGCGCTGCCGTGGCAAGCAGCAAACTGGCAACAAGCAAAGGTTTGATCATCATGATGATTCTTTCAATTGGTTTCGGTAATCCTTCGGTAATCCGACTCACAAGCATGGAAATCGATCGACTGCCGGTCTGCCTATTTTAGGACAAGCTCTGCGGCATTCCAACCGCCGCTGCGCCGCTGCTGCACGGATGCCGCTGGCAGTGTCAGGTTGCCATCGCCAGCATTGCAATATCTACAGCGGGCATCGTTCAGCGAAACCGCCAGCGCAGCCGCACCGCACTTGGGACATTACGCCGACGGTAGACGGATAGTTGCGATATTACAATTACATACAGATTTTACCTGCTGCCGGACACTCGAAGACGCATTGTGAATGTCATGGTGCGTGAGCACAGAACCAGAAGGAACAATTTGCCAAGGCAACGACGGTTCTCTGCGCCAGCGCAACATGGCCATGCATGGTATTTTCATAATAGGCAAGTACGAAACAAAGTCTGGCAGCCAGCCCGGTTGCTGCCATCAGTCTGCAGTTCGCCCCCACGTCCCACCATAAGGAGAAGCCTGTGAATACAACCTCATCCAGCATGTCTGCAGGAACCAGTATCGGTAGCGATGATGAAAAAGGCGTCTATGACGAACCCCACGTCAACACCGACAACAATCAGAATAACCAGAATAACCAGGATGACCAGGATGGCGAGCCATCGACCGCCACCCTGCGCGAGGAACTCGGCAACCTGAAGGCCGATCTCGACGCCTTGCTGGGCAAGGCCGCAACGCTGACGGACCGCGAATTCAAGGATGCCCGTGACCAGCTGATGATCAAGTTCGGCTCGATGCGTTACGCTGCCAAGGGACTGGCTGCCCAGGCCAGCAAGCAGTTCAATGACGGTGTCGAATGCACCACCGACTATGTCAAGGAAAAGCCGCTGCAATCGGTTGCGCTCGCAGCCGGCGTTGGCCTGCTGGTCGGCGCCATCATGCGTCGTTGAGCCTGGCCGTCGAGCTTTGTCGCCGCGCTCGTCGTGGAGCGGATTTGTATTCCATCACGGGCTCGACCTCTGTGTTTACCGTGCCGGCCAATCAAGCCGGCCGGCAATCCATTCTAGCAATGCCTACCAACCTGCCGCCTGGAGCAACCCGTGTTTGAAACGCTTGAAAAAACCAAGCAGATCGCCATCCTGACCTTGGCCAGGTTTGACGATTACCTGCAGTTACTACGTATCGAGTTGAAAATGCAGGGACGCGGCCTGGCAATCCAGGCTGCCGGTTACCTGATTGCCGCATTTTTTGCCATGCTGGCGATTTTCTTCATCGGCATGGCGATCATCGTCAGCTTTTGGGAAACCGAATACCGCCTGGCGGCTGCCTGGGGCGTCGTTGCGCTCTATCTGATTCTGGCAGGCGTGGGTTTGTACATCAGCAGCACCCATCGCTTCAAGGGTTCCGTGGTCGGATTGATCAGCGCGGAACTCAAACGCGATGTCGACATGGTCAAGGAAACCTTATGAAACATGCCCCTACACTGGAACAGGAACGTCGCGAAATCCTCGACCGCATTCATGCCAGCCGGGCCGAATACCGGCGCAAATTGCTGGCCAATGAAACCGCGCAGCGCATCAAGGCGCGCCAGGGTCCCGGCAGCCCTGTACTCGAGAATGTCAAGGACGGTGTGCGCCAGGGCCTGCAGAGCGCTACCGCCCACCCGGCTGTCACCATTACAGCGGTACTCGCAGTGGCAAGCGCTGCAGTGCTGGCCAAGCGGCTGTATGACCAGCGTGCGAGTGCGACGCCAGCCCAGCGCCTGAAAAACGATTTGCGCAGTGCCAGGCAGCGTATTGCCGACATCCTGCGCCCACGCTATGAAGCATTGAAATCCACCCGCCTGGTCCAGCAGGCCGATCCTGCCACCAGCGTCAATGCCAAGGCCAAAACCAGCGCGCTGGCGACCGCCGGCATGACGCTGGCGGCCTCGGTGGTGACGATGATGCTGAGAGATCCAATGAAGTGGAAACTGGCGGGCAAGTTGTTCAATGCCGCGGTGGGCTATGCCCGCAGGCAGACGTCGGCGCCACCACTGCCACGCCAGAAGATCCGCTGAACGCGAGCCTGCCCCTGCTTCGTGAACCATGCAGGGGCAGCGCCACCCGGCCTTTCCGTGCTGCAGTCCAGCACGCTAGCACGCCAGCACGCCAGCACGCCAGTTTCCCCCCTCATCCCCATCGCCTGCAATGCGATGGCGTGAAGCTTGACCCCTCTCAAATTCCTGGTTCAATTCAGACCGTTCTTGCCATTTCCAGGGAACGCCAGGACCATCTGCGTTACTCAACGACCGGCAATGCGTGCACACCGGCCCTGCGATTCGCAGCCTGTCCTGTCGTCGCATGATTTCAATAACACGGTGAGAGGACGCGCGATGGCAGAAGCAACTGGGCGGGGCAAGCAGCAACGGACCATGGGGGACACCGTCATTGCGAAGGCGTCCACGCTGGGTAGCGCAAGCCATCCGGCCCGAACGCGTGCACCGGCTGCCGGCCTGGAAGAAGCGCCGAAAAAACGCAGCCTGGAACCGCGCCTGCATACCGGCAGGCGCCGCAGCGCCGACGACTCCATGCGTTCGTCGAACAAAAAAGCGCAACGCAAACCGGCCGCCCATGGTGCCAATGCCAAGGCCAATGCCGATATGCAGCGTCGTGGCGGGATGCCGGAGAGTGCCTTGGCCGACACCACCGCGCGCAGCAGCGTCTCTGCGCCGACAAGCCCGTCTGGCGCTGTAACCCCTGCGAGTCCGATTTCGCCCGAATATCTGCGCGCGCTGGAATCGATTGCAGCGCAACGCCAGCGCAATCCCGGCTGGCGCGCGCCAGTCTTTTCGATGCAGGGCCGCCAGCCGGCAAAAGTGGAGTTTTCACTCATTGATGACCAGCCGCGGCGCTTGCAGATGCCGGCCGGCGACGATCTGACGCTGCCTGGAGATCAAGACTCGACAGCGGTGCATGCAACCCGTCGCCCACGGGCACCGCGCGACCGCGCCGATACCGGCCAGCGCAGCAGCCGGGTGCAGCAAAAGTCGGCGCGCCGGCGCAGTGTCGAACCGGTCAAGCGCCCCAATCCCTTCGAAGACCAGGGGCAAACGCCCGAGATGCCGCGCTCGCGTTCGCTGCACCGCATTCCGAAAACCCTGGACGGCAGCGAACCGGTACCAGCCACTTTCGTGGAGCATGTCCCGCTCGAGTTGACAACCGGCAGACTGGAAAATTTTACCCCGCTCAGCCTCTACGACACCGACTTGCCATGGCCCGAACACAACCGTGAAATCGTTGCCGAGCTATGCCTCAAGGCTGACCGCCGAAGCGGTGAACCGATACGCATCACCGAGCGTTTTCGCTTGTACATCGACCATGTCTGGCAGCAGGAAAACCTGCGCGAGTTGAGCATTGCCGAATTCCTGCTCGAAGAGCCAGTGCTGCATGCGCGCCCTGCCCCTTCCGGCTTCAGGGCCGGCATCAAGGCGGGAATCAAGGCCGGACTCAAGGTCGGCACCAAGGCTGCCAAACCGGCCAGGGACAAACGGCGGCGCAGCAACTCGAGGGAACGCGGCAAGACCGCCACGACAAATGTGGAGACGCCTGTCCATTGTCCGGGTGACGCGCTGATGACACCTGAACAGGCCAGGCTGTACTACGCGCTGCCATCGGTGCGGGTGGCAAACGAGCCGGCGTTGCACGACGCATTGCTGACGCCGCGCACGCCGACCAATGTACGCAACATCGGCGCGCTGGGCACCCGCCTCGTCAGTGTACTGGCTGCCTTTCGCAGCGAGACCTCGCATGCGGACATGCCATTGCAAGAGCAGCGCCTGCAATGGCATCAGCAACAGCATGATGCAGCGTTCGAGGCAATCCAGGCGTCACTGCGTGCCGAAATGGCAGCCATGCCGCTGATGGAAGAATTCCAGTACCGCATGGCGGGCCTGTTTTCGCGTCAGATCGGCATGGCAGTGATCAGTGCGCCAAGAGGGATACACAGCAAGTCGTACACGACCCTTCCCTCCTTCAAACGCCATGAATCCATTCGCTACCGTTTTGATGCATTGGAATTGCTTGCCAATGTGTCAGGCCGCTGCCAGCGCGAGCCAAAAATCGGGCCCGACCAGAAACCGTCTGACCTGGTGCCCAAGTCGGTGTGGACAGCATTGATGACCATCGACATGCAATATTGCGCCTTGATTCTCGAACAACAGGCCGGGACCGTCGCCGAGATTCATGCACTGCGTGCGGCGCTGGTCTACAAGCTGTTGTATGTTGGCGCCATACTGCCCCTGCTTAAAGCGAATACCAACCCATTCCCACGCAAAAGCATCGATCATGAACTGTATGAAGACCTGGCGCATCATTTGATCGAGCGCATTGAACTTGAAAGCTTGGCAGCGTCGAGGAAATTGACCGAGGTGCTGACCAACAGCACCGACATGCTGATGCTCTCTGCCGCCCAGCGCAGCGATTTGTTTTCCCGCCACTCGGATGAGTCGCGGGCACAGTATCTGGAAAAGGAATCGGTACAGATCAAGGTGGACAGGTGGATCGATGGATTCAAGACCTGGATTGCCTTCGACCGGTTGCCGCTGGCGGTGCGCGATGGAATCGGCGACATCCTGTCCCGGCAAGCCGGCAGCCACCCCTTTGCATTGGTTCAGCGCATGTGCCTGGGACCGGCACTGGCCTTTTTCGATGACCGCCGGCCGGTGGCCGATGATCTTCAACCGGTGGGCACCACTGTCGACCTCGATCCGCAGGAAACCCGGGTGATTGAATTGATCAGCAAACTGCACGCGGAAACCTTTGCGCTTCAAGTGAAAGATTGATCTGCGTCTAAGATCGTTACTGGCAACGCCCTTGCATGATCCATTCGCCACAACATCGCTTGTTCATAAAAATCTTTCATGATTAAATCCAATCCATTACTTGTCTTGTTGATCAATTAGGAAAAAATCATGAAAAAAATCGTCGCAGTTTTGGGAATGCTGGTATTCACTGCTGGTTTGAGCGCATGCAACACCATCAAGGGAGCGGGCACGGATATCGAACGTGGCGGCGAAAAAGTCCAGGATGCAGCAAGCAGCACGCAGCGCAAGATGTAAATTGCAGTCCAACCTGTTCAGCCCGGCTGCAGTGTTCCGCCTGGCTGGATCGGTTGAACTGTTCGAACAGGTTTGAATGAATCTGCATTCATTTGACTTGCTAACAAACGCCGGCATTGCGATGCCGGCGTTGTCATGTCAACGTCTTCGCACGTATCCAACGCTGCAGCACCGAGCCGCAATCGAGCGCGCTTTCTGGACATTATGCGCACTGCCCGCACAGCAGTACATTGGCCGCTCCACAGGCTCGAGCCTGCCTAACGACCCTGGTCCACCACGCGTGGCTTTGGCGGTGTCTGCGGCAAGGGATTGCCCTGCTCGCGTTCACATGCCATCAAGGGCAGACCAAGCACCATGGCCATGAACATGGACACACAGCAGCGCATCCTGCCAGCAGTTTTGATTGCCGCGCCATGCATCGGGCCGGCTGGATCAACGGTGCTGCGTTTTTTCTCGAACATGGCATTCATGAGGTCTCCTCGGACTGGCCGTTGCACGGACGCTTCGCTGCGTGCTTGCAGCAGTAGTAGTAGTCTATCCCTGCGTTATCCTTGTGCAGCGATCTGGCGCAAGGCTTGCTCGAAGACTTCCGGCGGTTGCCCACCCTGTATCAAATGGCGGTCATTGATGATAATGGCCGGTACCGCGCGAATGCCCTGCTGCTGGTAGAACGCTTCCCGCTCGCGTACCGCATCGGCAAATTCATCGGTGGCCAGGATCTCGGCCGCGCGTTGGCCATTCAGCCCGGCGTCGACAGCGACCCTGGTCAGCAAGGCATGCGAAGCCGGGTTTTCGCCATTGGTGAAATAAGCCGACAACAGCGCATGCTTGAGTTCGCGCTGGCGCCCTTCCCTTTCGGCCCAATGCAGCAGGCGGTGGGCGTCGAAGGTATTGTAGATACGCATGCGCTTGTCGAGGTTGAAGGTAAATCCCAACTGTGCACCGCGCTCCCGAATGGCCTCGCTGCTTTGCGCTCGCTGTTCGGCAGTCGAACCATATTTGCGTGCCAGGTGTTCACCGATATCTTCGCCTTCTGCCGCAATGGCAGGATTGAGTTCGAACGGCTGGAAATGCACCTCGGCATCGACTTCACCTTCCAGACACGCGAGTGCATTTTCCAGCGATTTCAAGCCTACTGCGCACCATGGGCAGGAGACGTCGGAGACAAAATCGATCTTCAGGTGAGCAGTCACGGGGGTTTCCTTGCATGACGAGAATGGCTTTCAATTCTATATCGTTGGCAGGCTTTGCACAGGCTTGCCCCAAGGCGGCAAACCTCTGTACCATGGCGGCCATG
>JBPBPY010000423.1:0-11017 GCA_050954505.1 Janthinobacterium lividum | reverse complement strand
TCTCTTCTGATGGTTCCTTTGTTGCGCCAGTGCCGTTTGCCATAAAGACTACACTGTCCATTCGCGCCAGCCTAGCCATGGTGCTGGCTGGTTTGCTGGCCGCCAGTGGACCGGCTGCTGCGGTTTCGGGCCCGGCCAGCAGCGGCAGTGCCGCCACTGTTGCCGCAGCGGCCGATGTGAACGCCCGGCTGGCCGCCAACGGTGCCGGCAATGCCGGCAATGCCGACGATGGCAAGCCGGGTTCCAAAGCCGCTGGCAATGACAAGGCAACGCCGAAGCAGGCAGTTGACAAAGGCACGGCAAGATCATCCGATGGCGGCAAGTCCACGGCAAAACCGGCCGCTGCCGAACATGCCGGCGCGAAATCCTCGGCAAATAAAAAAAGCGCCGATCACGCTGCCGACAAATCCGCGGCAAATTCTTCGACCGATGAAAAGCCGTCCGGCAAAAGCGCTGGCAATGACAAAGGCAGTGTGAAATCATCGGCCAGCGACAAGGCGGCAAAAGCGGATGGTGGCAAAGCCGGCGACAAGAGCAGTGACAAGGGCAGCGACAAGAGCAGCGACAACAAGAGTAGTGTCAAGGGCAGCGACAAGAACAAATCCCCATCCAGCGACAAGAGTGCAGCGAAATCGGGTCCGGCATCGGAATGGTGCAAGCAGATTTCGGCGCGGCTGGGCAGTGTTTCGCTCGATGCCTGCCAGCATGCCAGGCTGGTACCGAGCGGTGCTTTCTCCGTCAATAAATTTCCGATCCTGGTACGCCGGGTGACACCGGGGTCCGGCAAGGGTAAAGGCAAGGACAAGAGCCGCGAAATGCCGGTGCGCATCCTGCTGCTTGGCGGCATTCATGGCGACGAACTGACTGCTTCATCGATTGTGTTTCGCTGGATGCAAGGTTTGTCGAAAGGCGATGCACGCGACTTCCAGTGGACCATTGCGCCGGTCCTCAATCCCGATGGCATGCTGCAAGCCAAGCCGGTGCGCATGAATGCCAACGGGGTTGACCTCAACCGCAACTTCCCGACACCGCAGTGGACCAGGGAAGCGCCCAAGTACTGGTCGAAGGTCACCCGCAACGATCCACGCCGCTTCCCCGGCAAGGCACCATTGTCGGAGCCGGAAACCCGCTGGGTGAATGCGGAAATCGAGCGCATGCGCCCAAATGTCATCATTTCGGTTCACGCACCGTTCGGCTTGCTCGACTTCGACGGGCCGGCGCCGGTGCCCGACCGTTTTGGCCGCCTGATGTTCAACAACATCGGCGTCTATCCAGGTTCATTGGGCAACTTCAGCGGCCGCCAGCAAAATGTGCCGGTGATTACCATCGAACTGCCGAATGCCGGTTCGATGCCGCCCGATGATGAAGTCGAACGGATCTGGACCGACATGCTGACCTGGATCAAACGCAATGTGCCGCCGAGTAAATTGGCGGGCAAGGTGGGACCCTTGTCACAGTCCAAGGTCGGTGCAACCAGTCTGGAATGATTGCCGCACGCCTGTGCCGCCAAAGCGTCGCAGGCGCCGCACCGATGTCGTTATCGGATAGAATACCCTTCGCCCCAAGGAGCGTTGCGACAGGTCTGCCGACCTGCCAGGCTTGGGACACGCAGTTTTTCATGCGATGCAACCGCGCTCACGTCACTTTTTTCCAACGAAAGGAGGCGTGATGAACGCCCTGCCAAAAAATTCCTCTACCCCATCCGATTCCTCGTTTACCGATTACGCTGTGGCCGACATGTCGCTGGCCAGCTGGGGGCACAAGGAAATCCGCATCGCTGAAACCGAAATGGTTGGCCTGATCGCCATCCGCGACGAGTTTTCCGCCAGCCAGCCCTTGAAGGGCGCGCGCATCACCGGTTCGATCCACATGACGATCCAGACTGCGGTGTTGATCCAGACGCTTGAGGCCCTCGGTGCCAAGGTGCGCTGGGCCTCGTGCAACATCTATTCGACCCAGGACCATGCTGCCGCCGCGATTGCCGATGCCGGCACGCCGGTGTTTGCCTTCAAGGGCGAAACGCTGGACGATTACTGGGAATTCAGCCACCGCATTTTCGAATGGCCTGATGTCGATGGCGCAGAACAATTTTCCAACATGATCCTCGATGACGGCGGCGACGCCACGCTGCTGCTGCACCTCGGTACGCGTGCGGAAACCGATGCCAGCGTGCTCGACAATCCCGGTTCGGAAGAAGAGATCTGCCTGTTCAATTCGATCAAGAAACGCCTGGCCACGCAACCCGACTGGTACTCCAAGCGCCTGCCGCAAATCCTTGGCGTGACCGAGGAAACCACCACCGGCGTCCATCGCCTGTACCAGATGTTCAAGGAAGGCAAGCTGGCTTTCCCGGCAATCAACGTCAATGATTCGGTGACCAAATCAAAGTTCGACAATCTGTATGGCTGCCGTGAATCACTGGTCGATGGCATCAAGCGCGCAACCGACGTCATGATCGCCGGCAAGGTTGCCGTGGTCGCAGGTTATGGCGATGTCGGCAAGGGCTCGGCGCAGGCTTTGCGCGCCTTGTCGGCCCAGGTCTGGGTCACCGAGATCGATCCGATCTGCGCACTACAGGCAGCAATGGAAGGCTACCGTGTGGTGACCATGGATTATGCCGCCGAGCATGCCGACATTTTTGTGACGGCAACCGGCAATTACCATGTCATCACCCATGACCACATGGCAAAGATGAAAGACCAGGCCATCGTCTGCAATATCGGCCACTTCGACAATGAAATCGAAGTCGCCGCATTGAAGCAGTACACCTGGGAAAACATCAAGCCGCAAGTCGACCACATCATCTTCCCCGATGGCAAGCGCATCATCCTGCTGGCCGAGGGCCGGCTGGTCAACCTCGGTTGCGGTACTGGCCATCCTTCGTATGTGATGAGCTCTTCCTTTGCCAACCAGACCATTGCGCAAATCGAATTGTTTGCCAATACCAAGGCCTATCCGGTTGGCGTCTACACACTGCCCAAACATCTGGATGAAAAAGTCGCACGGCTGCAGTTGCGCAAACTCAATGCGCAGCTGACGGAGCTGTCCGATGAGCAAGCCAGTTACATCGGTGTTTCTCAACAAGGCCCTTACAAGCCTGATCATTACCGGTATTGATTCACAGTCGCTGCCGGAATCGCGCTTGATGCATTGGGTGTAGCAATGCAACCCTGGTTACGACAGCAGCGATGGCAATCGTGCAATGAATGCCGCTGCCCTGGACTAGCCAACAATGCGGGTCCGGGCGTGCTGGAAGCGAAGATTGCCGCACGGAGTCGATGGTCGATGCCGGCATTGGTTTGCCGGCATTTTTTGTTCATTTTGGTATCGAAGGAAACATCATGCGTTTGCTCCTGCTTTGGCTCATCAATACCGTTGCCCTGTTTGCAGTGCCTTACCTGATGCGGTCGATCAGTATCGATGATTTTTCCACTGCACTGGTTGCTGCCCTGGTGCTGGCGCTGGTCAATACGCTGATCCGCCCGATCCTGGTTTTGCTGACCCTGCCGGTGACACTGCTGACACTGGGTTTGTTCATCCTGGTGATCAATGGGGTGATGTTCTGGGCAGTCGCGCAACTGGTCGACGGCTTCCATGTTGCCAGCTTTGGTGCTGCCATCCTTGGTGCCTTGTTGTACAGTATTATTTCCTGGGTATTGGCATCGCTGCTGCTGAAAAAATAAGCGCTAACATCATGTCTGATAAACAATACAGCATCGAATTCTTTCCTCCCAAAACACCCGAGGGGATGGAAAAGCTGCGTGCCACATGTGCTCAGCTGTCAACACTGCAGCCGAAATATTTTTCCGTCACCGATGGCGCTGGCGGTTCCACCCAGAGTGGCACGCGCGACACGGTCCTGGCCATTCGTGCCGAAGGCCACGATGCGGCGCCGCACCTTTCCTGCATCGGCCGCACGCGCGCCGACCTGCGCGCCTTGCTGGCGCAGTACCAGGGCGCAGGCGTCAAGCGCGTGGTGGCCTTGCGCGGCGATCTGCCCAGCGGTTACGGCATGGCTTCCGGTGAATTTCATTTTGCCAATGAATTGATTGAATTCATTCGTGCCGAAACCGGCGACTGGTTCCATATTGAAACTGCAGCCTATCCGGAAATGCATCCACAGGCCAAATCGCCGCAAGACGATCTGGCGAATCTGGCGCGCAAGGTACGCGCCGGCGCCAACGCCGCCATTACGCAATACTTCTACAATGCCGATGCCTATTTCCGCCTGGTCGATGATGCAGCACGTCTGGGCGTGCATGTACCGATCGTGGCAGGCATCATGCCGATTACCAACCACTCGCAACTGCTGCGCTTTTCAGATATGTGTGGCGCCGAAGTGCCACGCTGGATACGGCTGAAACTGGCCAGCTTTGGTGATGACACCAATTCTATCAAGGCATTTGGACTTGATGTGGTGACGAGTCTTTGTGAACGTTTGCTCGCTGGCGGAGCGCCCGGATTTCATTTCTACACGCTCAACCAGGCAGCGGCGACGACCACGATCTGGCAGCGCTTGAATCTGTCATGAAGCGATGAAGTGTCCGCTATAAAAAGCCAGTTTTTGCACAAAAACTACTTTTTGAGCGGAACAATAGCATTGCTCTCGTTACAAACAAGTCATGTCCATTAACGGGAGCCATCATGAATGCCCAGGATCTGATTCGCGATTTTGGCTCATGCTCGGGTTTGTCCAGTTTTGCCCTTGACGAACGCGGACTCGCGCGCCTGAAACTCGACGGTGACATGATCATCGACTTCGAGCACGATACGGCGCAAAACGTTCTGCACATCTATTCCACCATTGCCCAGGCGCCGCACACCGGTGGCGAAGCACAGCTGCGTCTGTTGATGGAAGCGAATCTGTTTCTCGACCGCAGTGGCGGCTGCACCTGCGCACTGGACAATCTGACCGGCGAATTCATTGCCTGCCTGCGCCTGGACCCCGAGCTCTATGATGGCAAGGCCCTGGTCACCTGGCTCGAACGCCTGGCCGATACGGTCGAGCGCTTGCGCCAGGATCTGGCTGCGCTGGAGCACGGCGAGAACGCGGAGGAGGCCGGCAACGAAAACGAGTTCGACCCCGGACGTCCATTCGCCTGAGCCGTTCTCTGCGCCCTCGGCATGGTTTGTCAGCGCGCCGCCGTGCACGGACCGGCTTCAGTCAGCACCATGTCGAGGGCAATGTCATGGGGTGCAGTGTCGAAGTCGCACAGGGCCTGGCAGTAGGCAATGCCGATCGTTGCCGGGCGTTCTGGAAGCGCCAGCGTGCGGTCGTAATAACCGGCACCGTAGCCGAGCCGGAATCCGCGGGCGTTGTAGCCGACGCAGGGCAGCAGCAGCAAGGGCGGTTTGATGGCATCACGCGGTGCCAGCGGCATGCCGATGCCGCTGGCATCGCGGCCCAGTTGTTCACCGGGAAACCAGGGCAGGAATTCGAGCGCCACATCGCGCTGGCGCACCACCGGCAGGCATAAGAGGACGCCGTTCTCCACCAGGGTTCGGTAGGCCGCGCCCAGGTCGGGTTCGTTGCGTATCGGCAGATAGACACCGATGCAGGCGACCGGATGGTGCGCCAGCCAGGCCAGCAAATGCCGGCTCAGCGCCGCATCGTTTTCCATCCGCTGCAACGGCGGCAATGCACTGCGCGCTGCCAGCAAGGCCTGGCGTTGGACTGTCTTGTCTGTCATGTCTTTGCTCGGCAATAAGGTAACAAATGATGCCAGTGGCGGGCAAGGCACTTGCTGCCAGGTGCTTGCAGCGCAGCGGTCCGGTTTGCTGTCCTGGCCTGCACCGGCGTGTGGTGCGGTGGCTGGGCTGCCCGCAGCAATGCCGGGTTCAGCCTGATTGCCGGGACCGCCTTGCACCAAGAGAAATTGTATCTTGAATGAAATTACAGCCCGGAAGGCAACTTTTTGCGCATGCCTACGTGCTATTCTAGACGCTCCAACGCAGCTTCCATTTCAAGGTTATCAATTGATCTTTTTCACCAAATTGCTGGCCCGCGCCGCCCTTGCTGCGCTCGCCGCTGCCGCCACGCTGGGCGTAACGCCAGCGGTGCAGGCGCAAGGCCGCATCAGCATGACTTTTCCCGATGACGATACCTTCCGCGCCCTGCGCGATGCGGCACGGGCCGACGATGCGCAACGCGCCTACGACCTGGCTGCACGGTTGTCGAATTATCCGATTCGTTCCTACGTCGATTATTACCGCATCAAGCCGCGCATCAAGACCCTGCCTGTCGCCGAGATCCGCGACTTCCTGGCACGCTACGATGGCAGCGCGATCGCCGACCGCCTGCGCAACGACTGGCTGCTGGAAGTCGGCAAGGGGCGCGACTGGGCCACTTTCGATGAACAGTATCCGCAGTTCGTACTCGACGACGATACCCAGCTCAAATGTTATGCCCTGATGTCGCGTGCCGCCAAGAACCAGAACGTTGCCAACGATGCCCGCGCGCTGCTGGTTTCGCCCAAGGATTATGGCGAAGGCTGCGTTGCCCTGATCAATACGCTGGCACAGACCGGCCAGTTCAACAGCGACGATATCTGGTTCCAGATCCGCCTGGCAGCGGAATTCAATCAGACGCCACTGGCGCGCCGCCTGGCGCTGCTCACCGATGCACCCGAGAACACGGTACTGGTGGCAATTGAAAAACCGACGCAGATCCTTGGCCGCGGCATGATCAATACGCGCGCCATGCATGAAGCCTTCATCATTGCCGTTGGCCGCGCGGCACGCAACGATGTCAATTTTGCCGGCACCATGCTGCTGGGCGCCTCGACCCAGATGAGCCAGCAGGAACTGGCCGCGGGCTGGGCCCAGGTGGCCTTGCAATCCTCGCTCAAGCTGGCGCCCGATGCGCTGGAATACTGGCGCCGCGTGGGCATTACGCCCCTGTCGAGCGAAGGCTATGCCTGGCGCGTGCGCGCTGCCTTGCGCGCTGGCGACTGGACCATGGTCAAGGCCGGCATCGATGCCATGCCGCTGGCAATGCGCCAGGAGCCGACCTGGATCTACTGGCTGGGCCGGGCCTGCAAGGCCCAGGGCCGCAATGAAGAAGCCCAGGCCCAGTTCCAGAAGATCGCCGACCAGATCCATTTCTATGGCCAGCTGGCGCTGGAAGAGCAGGGCCGCAAGATCGTCATTCCGCCGCGTCCGCAAGCAGTCAGCGCCAGCGAGATCAACGAGATGATGAACAATGAAGGATTTCGCAATGCCTTCAAGTTCCTCGACCTGAGCCTGCGTTTCGAAGGCAACCGCGAATGGAACTGGCAGGTGCGCCACATGAATGAGCGCCAGCAGTTTGCCGCCGCGGAATATGCGCGCCAGAACAATCTGCTCGACCGCATGGTCTACACCTCGGACCGCACCAAGGTCGAATTCGATTTCACCCAGCGTTATCCGTCGCCCTATCAAGACATCATGCAGAACGCCACCCAGCAGCTTGGCCTGGACCGCGCCTGGGTGTACGGCTTGATTCGCCAGGAGTCGCGCTTCGTGATGGCGGCGCGTTCCAACGTCGGCGCCTCCGGCCTGATGCAGCTCATGCCTGGCACGGCGCGCGAAATGGCGCGCAAGATCGGCATGAACGGTTTCACCCAGGGCCAGGTCACCGACATCAATACCAACATCGTGCTGGGCACGAATTACCTCAGCATGGTGCTCAATTCGCTCGACGGTTCGCAGGCACTGGCCACCGCTGCCTACAATGCCGGCCCGGGCCGGCCCAAGGCCTGGCGCGCCACGCTGACGCGCCCGGTCGAAGGCGCCATCTTTGCCGAATCGATTCCGTTTGCCGAAACCCGCGGCTATGTGAAAGCGGTGCTGTCGAACGCCACCTATTACGCCGCCCAGTTCGAGAACACGCCGCAATCGCTCAAGGCGCGGCTGGGCAACATCACGCCCAAGACCTTCATCGGCGTGGCCTCGCCCGATCCGTTTTGAGCACGCCCATCATGCCAGACATGCCAGCCATGCCAGCGGCCAATCTGCACACCACGCTGCTGTACCCGAGCGTGCTGGTGATTGGCGGCACCGGCTTCATCGGCAGCCACCTGGTGGCGCGCCTGGTGCGCGGCGGCTACAAGGTCATCGTGCCGACCCGGCGCCTGGCCAGCGGCCGCCATCTGCTGGTCTTGCCGGGGCTGACCTTGCTGCAGGCCGATGTGCATGACGACGCCGTGCTGCTGGGCCTGGTCAAGCGTGCCGATGCGGTCATCAACCTGGTGGGCGTGCTGCACTCGCGCCCCGGCAAGCATGGCAGCGCCTTCGGTCCGGCATTTGCCCGTGCCCACGTCGACTTGCCACGCCGCGTGGTGGTGGCTTGCGCCAAGGCGGGTGTCAAACGCTACCTGCACATGAGTGCGCTGGGCGCTGCCGCCGACGGACCGTCGATGTACCTGCGCTCGAAAGCCGCTGGCGAAGCGGCTGCACGGGCCGACAGGAAACTTGCGGTAACGGTGTTCCAGCCGGCTGTGCTGTTTGGCGAAGACGACCAGTTCCTGAACATGTTCGCGCGCCTGCAGAAGTTCCTGCCGGTGATGATGCTGGGCGGCAGTGGCGCCGCCATGCAGCCGGTGTATGTGGGCGATGTCACGCTGGCCTTCGAACGGGCGCTGGCCGATCCGTCCACGGCCGCCATGACGTATGAACTGGCGGGGCCGAACATCTACACGCTGGGCCATCTGGTGCGCCTGGCGGGGCTCTACAGCGGCCATCTGCGACCGCTGATCGGCTTGCCGGCGGCACCGGCGCGCGTCATGGCCTGGCTGATGGAATTCCAGCCTGGCGGACCATTGATGTCGCGCGACAATCTTGATTCATTGAAAAAACCCAATGTGGCTGCAGCGCTGCCTGATGCGCGCGTCATGCCGCAGCAGACCGCCCTGGAGGCGGTGGCGCCGTTCTACCTGGGCGGCAACGGCCGGCGCCGGGGCACCGTGACGCGGCCCACATCCATGCTGTAAGCTGGCACCCATTTCCTTTTCCTCCATCGATATCATGCAAACAACAGAACTCGATCCGGCCGCATCGGAAGCCATCAGCAATGCCGAACACACGGGCCTCAAGCTGGTCATCGCCAACAAGAATTATTCTTCTTGGTCGATGCGCCCATGGGTGGCCATGACAGCCTTCGACATTCCCTTTTCCGAAATCCGCATCCTGCTTGGCCAACAGGAGACTGCCAACGACATTGCCAAGTATTCGCCGTCCGGCCGGGTACCGGTGCTGGTGACGAGCGAGTTTGCCATCAGCGACTCGCTGGCGATTTGCGAATACCTGGCCGAGCAATTCCCGGAAAAAAACCTCTGGCCCCAAGATGTCGCCGCGCGTGCCATGGCCCGTTCGATCTGTGCAGAGATGCATTCCGGTTTTGCCGGCTTGCGCAGCGCCATGACCATGAACATCCGCGCGCGTTTTCCGGGCAAGGGCAGGACTGCCGAAGCCCAGGGCGACATCGGCCGCATTTGCGAAATCTGGGAAACCTGCCTGGCGCATTTTGGCCACCATCATTTCCTGTTTGGCGACTTCTCCATTGCCGACGCTTTTTTCGCCCCGGTGGTGACGCGCTTTCGCACCTATGATGTTTTCCTGGCGCCAGCCCTGCAATGCTACGCCGACCGCGTGATGGCGCATCCAGCCGTGGAGAAGTGGGTCACGCAGGCAATGGCGGAAACCGAGATCGTCGAAAAGTACGAGCTGCCGCCGACCTGAGGCGGCTGATGAAAATCTATACAGTCGGCGGCGCAGTGCGCGACGGTCTGCTGGGCTTGCCGGTGCAGGACCGCGACCATGTGGTGGTTGGCGCCACGCCGCAAGACATGCTGGCGCTGGACTACACGCCGGTGGGCAAGGATTTCCCGGTGTTCCTGCATCCGCGCACGCATGAGGAATATGCACTGGCGCGCACCGAGCGCAAGACGGCGCCCGGCTATCGCGGCTTTGTCTTCCATGCCGACCGCGACGTCACGCTGGAACAGGACCTGGTACGGCGCGACCTGACCATCAATGCGATGGCAATCGATGAAGAGGGCGTTCTCTGCGACCCGTTCAATGGCCAGGCCGATCTCCAGGCCCGGCTGTTTCGCCACGTCTCGGAAGCGTTTGCCGAAGACCCGGTGCGCATCCTGCGCCTGGCGCGGTTTGCCGCACGGTTTGTCGACTTCACGGTGGCGCCCGCGACGCTGGCGCTGATGCGCCGCATGGTGGAATCAGGGGAAGTCGATGCCCTGGTGCCCGAGCGCGTCTGGCAGGAACTGGCGCGTGGCCTGATGGCAGAAAAGCCCTCGCGCATGTTCGAGGTCTTGCGCAGCTGCGGCGCGCTGCAGCGGCTGCTGCCGGAACTCGATTGCCTGTGGGGCGTGCCGCAGCCAGCGCAGCATCATCCGGAAATCGACACCGGCGTGCACATCATGCTGGTGATCGATCATGCCGCCAGGGTCGCCATGCCGCTGGCGGTGCGTGTGGCGGCATTGCTGCATGACCTCGGCAAGGGGAGCACATCCCCTGCCGAATGGCCGCGCCATCACGGCCACGAAGGACGTGGCGTGGAACTGGTCGAGCAGGTCTGCAAACGCTTGAAAATCCCCAACGATTGCCGCGACCTGGCCGTGATGACCGCGCGTGAACATGGCAATGTCGGGCGCGCCCTGGAGCTGCGCGCTGCCACGATCGTGACGCTGCTCGAACGCAATGATGCCTTTCGCAAGCCACAGCGTTTTCTTGACATGCTGCAGGCCGCAGAATGCGATGCACGCGGACGCACCGGTTTCGAAGACCGGCCATTTCCCCAGGCCGCCTGCCTGGCCGAGGCCATGCAGGCGGCGCAGGCAGTCGATGCCGGCGCCATCGCCCAAGCCACCGTGCAACGCTATCCGGGTGAGCCGGCGCGCATTGCCGAAGCGATACGGCGGGCGCGGATTGCGCGGGTTGAGCAGGCGCTGAAAGGCTAGCAAGGAAACCGGCGTGAAGTGGAATTCTCACCATTACGCCAAGGCTCGCCGGGTTCCTTCCA
>JBPBPY010000343.1:0-11193 GCA_050954505.1 Janthinobacterium lividum | reverse complement strand
TCGGCCAGCCGGGCCAGGTAGCGGCCGGCATTGGCGTGATACAGCGTGGCGCCGTCGGCGTCGAGCTGCACCAGGGCAGCTTCGATGTTGCGCACATAGACGGCGACATTGGCAGGGTCTTGCCACGCGTGAGGATCGGTGCGCGAGGTGTCGGAACCGCCGCCCGGCAATTTGCGCAGCGCGATGCCGTTCGAGGCCACCAGCACCGGGCCCTTGTAGGCGGCATTGCGCACCAGACGCTCGATCCAGCCTTCGAAGCCCAGGCCATTGACGACCACCAAGCGCGCACGCGTGATGGCCTTGACATCGGCCGGCGAAGGCTGGAATGCATGGGCATCGGCATCGGCGCCAACCAGCGTGGAGACGGCCACGCGCTGGCCGCCAACCTGGGCCACGATGTCGCCCAGCAGGCTGAAGGTCGCCAGCACCGGAATCGGCTGGGCGGCCCAGGCCATGCCGGCGCGCAGCAACAGCAGCAGGCTCAACAGCAACAGCACCGCGGCTTTTCGTCCGCTGAGAAACAATGACTGCGGCCGTGCAGAAAACGGCAAGGCCGTTGAAGATGGCGGCAATGGATGCGAAAAAGCGGCAGGCGCCGCAGCGGTGCAGGAAGACATGGGACAACTCCGGATGCAGGAATTCAGCGTTGGCGGTGGCGCCGCCGCAATACCGAGGGCAGCCAACCGCGCGGGGCAAACAGCAAGGACAGCAGGTAAAGCGCGCCGGCGCAGACGATGATGGTCGGACCCGACGGCAGCGCCGCATGGTAGGACAGCAGCAGGCCGATGGTGCCGGCACACGAGGCTTGCAGGACGCTGTTGGCCAGCTGGGCTGGCAGGGTATCGTGCCACAGGCGTGCCGAGACGGCCGGCAGCATCATCAAGCCGACCGCCATCAAGGTGCCGAGGGTCTGGAACGCGGCCACCAGGTTCATGACCACCATCATCAGAAACAATTGCTGGAACAGTGCCGAGCGCTTGCCGCTGGCGGCCAGGAAGGCGGGATCGAAGGCATCGAGCAGCAGGCCGCGATACATGGCGGCAAACAGCAGCAGGGTGATGCTGGCCACTCCGGCCACCAGCAGCAAGCCGCCGTCGTCGACACCGAGCACATTGCCGAACAAAATATGCAGCAAATCCAGCGGTGTGCCATGGCGCGAGATCAGCATCACGCCGCCGGCAAGGGCAATCAGGTAGATGGCTGCCAGGCTGGCATCTTCCTTCAACTGTGTCATGCGGCTGATCATGCCGGCCACGGCGACGACAATCACGCCTGCCAGGAAGCCGCCGATCGACAGGGCGGTGAGCGACAGGCCAAACAGCATGAACCCGACTGCCACTCCGGGCAGCACCGCATGGCTGAGCGCATCGCCAAGCAGGCTCATGCGGCGCAGGGTCAGCAGCACGCCCAGGGGCGCACTGGAGAGTGCCAGCGCCAGTGTGCCGATCAAGGCGCGGCGCATGAAGGAAAATTCCTGCAGGGGCGCAATGCCGAGCTGGTACAGATCGACCAGCGTCATGCTGCCAGATTCCGCTTGGCAGCGGTCTCGTGGTGGGCCGGATGATCGATCACGCATACCGGTGCATGCTCGTCATGGTCTTCCGTCATTTCCTCGGCGCGCTGCAGATTGCGCTCGCCCAGCACGCTGGCGGTATCGCCCCAGGCGATGATTTCGCGCGCCAGCAGCAGGCATTGGGGAAAGTGCTGGCGCACCTGCTGATGATCATGCAGCACGGCGATGACAGTGCGGCCTTCTGCATGCCAGTGGTGCACGATCTCCAGCAGCGCACTGGTGGTGCGGGCATCGATGGCGTTGAACGGTTCATCGAGAAGGATCAGGTCGGCGTCCTGCAGCAGGATGCGGGCAAACAGCACGCGCTGGAACTGGCCGGCCGACAGGGCGGCGATGGTGCGCGCGCCGAATCCATCCAGGCCGACCTGGCGCAAGGCCGTGTCGGCCTGCGTCACCAGCTCATGCGACAGGCCGGCAAACAAGCCGCTGTGCTGCCAATGGCCCAGCAGCACGCAGTCGCGCACGGTGATCGGGAAACTGCGTTCGATATCGGACTGCTGCGGCAGGTAGGCAATGCGCTTGCGCTGCGCCGCGATGGTGACGCTGCCGGTATCGAGACGCACCATGCCGAGCAGGCTCTTGAGCAGCGTACTCTTGCCGGCGCCGTTGGGGCCGACGATGGCGGTCAGGGAACCTTGGACAAAGGCGCCACTGGCATGATGCAGCGCTGGATGGCGCCGGTAGCTGACGGTCAGATCGTCCAGGGTGATGGCAGCGCTCATGCAGGATTTCCCGCCAGGGCCCAGGCCACGCCCAGCCACAGCAACAGGCACAACGGCAGCACCGCGACCACGCGCTGCCACGCCGGCCAGCTCAGCACGCTGGCGCGCCAGCGCTGCGGCAGGCGCGACGGCTCTGCAGGGAAATGCTGGTCGACAGTGGTGGGCAGGCTGGTTTTCATGGATGCGGGACAGGGAATGGCAGCGAAGCGGGCAGGCGTGAAATCCCTGCAACTGGATTGCAGGATTATATTGCAATCAAGTTGCAAATGCACGCGCATCGCCAATGGCGAATGCCCCTTGCACTGCGCCGGTGAAAAATAGGAAGTGTGCAAAATCTATGCTATCGTTTCTTCCAATTGGAAAATGTACTCATCGGTCACTGGCGGTACTAATGGTTCGCAATCGATTCGCACGCGTGCGCGCGGGTTTCCGTTGAACCGAATTCGGGATAAAACATTGCACATGAGCGAAGTCATCGATTTCAACGAAGTCAAGGCATCGAATGCACTTCCTTCGCCCAAGGGCGTGGGATTGAAGATCATTCAACTATGTCAGCAAGAACAAGTCTCGCTGAAAGATTTATCCAGATTGATCCAGGCCGATCCCGTACTGGCAGGCCGCATCATCAAGATTGCCAACGCCGTCAATCGCAACAAGCAACGCCAGATCGCTTCCATCACCAATGATGTGCTGATCCTGGTCGGCGTTCATGCGGTGCGTCAGGTGGTGCTGGGCATTTCGCTGGTGACCTTGTACAAGAATGGCGAGTGCGAGAATTTTGATTACAGCGCGTTCTGGAGCCAGTCGGTGGCCATGGCGTGCGCGGCGCAGGTCATCACCGCTGCCATCAATGTTGCACCGGTGGCAGAAATGTTTACCTCCGGACTGCTGGCCGGCGTGGGCCGTCTGGGCCTGGCCTCCACGCGCCCCCAGGCGTATTCCAGGCTGATTGCCGACTACCGCGGCAAGCCGCCAGGGCAGATGATCGAAGCGGAGCAGGCATTGTTCGGCTTTTCGCACATCGGCTTGACCGTGGCGATGATGAACGACTGGAATATCCCGCGCCTGTTTGCCGACGGCGTTCTGTATCACCTCGATCCCGAAGCCTCGCCATTTCCGGCCGGCACCCGCCATCAAAAGATCGTTTTGGTCATGCAGATGGCTGCCGTGTTTGCCGATGCCTGCATTGCCACGGATGACAAACGCCCGGCCTTGCTTGACCAGCTCGTGGCGCTTGGGCAAGGCCTCGATATCGATCCTGCTGCCATGGCCGAGATCGTTGCCCGTTCGTCCGCCGACTGGGTCGAGTGGGGACAGGTGCTCAATGTGCCGACCCGCGCCTTGCCAGCCTGTCTCGCCGGCAGTGAAGCGCTTGCCGCCGATGGCGGCAATGTCACAGGCGCGCCAGCGGACCCGGCCGATTGAACAAGCGCGCCGATGAGGATGCCGGCGCGCATCCGCACCACGATGCCGGCTCGGCTGCAGGGGCGGGCACAGCAGCCGGCACAGCAGCGGCCACAGCAGCCGGCCCGGCCGGCAACGTCAGCGCCCATGCAAACCAGTTTGCCTTGCTCAAGCAGCGCCGCTTTGCGCCCTTTTTCTGGACCCAGTTCTCGGGCGCTGCCAACGACAATCTGTTCAAGTTTGCCCTCACGGTGCTGGTGACCTACCATCTGCAGATCAGCTGGCTGCCCGCCACGCTGGCTGGCTTGGTGATCGGCGCCTTGTTCATCCTGCCTTTCCTGTTGTTCTCCGCCACCAGTGGCCAACTTACCGACAAGTACGACAAGACGCGTGTCATGCGCATGGTGAAGAACATCGAAGTGGCGATCATGATCATGGCAGCGTACGGTTTTTACACCGCGCAGGTGCCGGTCCTGCTGGCCTGTGTATTTTTGATGGGGCTGCATTCGACCTTGTTCGGTCCGGTCAAGTTTGCCTACCTGCCGCATGTTCTGGCACCGCATGAACTAACCGGCGGCAACGGCATGGTCGAAATGGGAACCTTCGTGGCGATTTTGCTTGGCAACGTTGCCGGCGGTTTGCTGGTGGCCTGGCCGGGCATAGGCCATATTGCCGTCGGTAGCGCATGCCTGCTGCTGGCGGTGGCCGGACGGGCGGTGGCGCAATGGATTCCTGCGCTGCCGGCCATCGATCCTGCACTGAAGATCAACTGGAATCCCTTCACGGAGACCTGGCGCAACCTCAAGCTGGCCCATGCCAACCCGGTGGTATTCCGCTCGCTGCTCGGCATCAGCTGGATGTGGTTCTTTGGCGCCGTCTTCCTGAGCCAGTTTCCCAGTTTCGCCAAGGATGTGCTGCATGGCGATGAACGGGTCGCGTCGCTGCTGCTGGTTATTTTTTCCATCGGCATCGCCAGCGGTTCCCTGCTGTGCGAAGTGCTCAGCCCGCGGCATGTGGAAATCGGCCTGGTGCCGCTGGGCGCAATCGGCATGAGCGTCTTCGGCATCGACCTGTATCTTTCCTCTTCGGGCCTGCCCCCGGGTGCGGCAATGGGGATCGGTGCATTCATCGCCACGCCGGCACATTGGCGCGTGATGGCTGACCTGGCGCTGCTGAGTGCATGTGCCGGCCTGTACAGCGTGCCGATGTACGCACTGATCCAGCTGCGCGCGCAGCCAACGCATCGCGCTCGCATCATCGCTGCCAACAACATCCTCAATGCATTGTTCATGATCTGCAGCGCCGTGATTGCCGGTGCACTGCTGCAGTCCGGCATGACCATTCCCGGTGTCTTCCTGGTCGTGGCCATTGCCAATGCACTGGTGGCCGGCTACATCTTCCTGCTGGTGCCGGAGTACCTGCTGCGCTTCATTGCCTGGATCATGTCGCACCTGGTGTATCGCTTCAAGGTCACAGGCGAGCAGCACATCCCGGTCGAAGGCGCTGCGCTGCTGGTCTCTAACCATGTCAGTTTTGTCGACGCCATTTTGTTGATGGCAGCCAGCCCGCGGCCCATCCATTTTGTCATGGACCAGCGCATCTTCCGTTTTCCGGTGCTGGGCGCGCTATTCCGGCTGGTCAAGGCCATTCCCGTGGCCACCCGTGCCGAGGACGAAGCTGCCTACAGCGCCGCCTTCGAACGTGCTGCCCAGGTGCTGCGCAATGGCGACCTGTTGCTGATCTTCCCCGAGGGCGGGCTGACGCGCGACGGCAATATCATGCCGTTCAAGGGCGGGGTGATGAAGATACTGCAGCGGGCGCGGCAGGATGGCGTGCACGTACCCGTGGTGCCGATGGCGCTGACCAACCTATGGGGTTCGTTCTTCAGCCGCATCGAGCGGGTCGATGGCGAACAGCTTGCCATGGTCAAGCCATTCCGGCGCGGTTTGTGGTCGCGGGTTGGGTTGAACATCGGTGCGCCAATCACACAAGCCGGAATGACACCCGAGATCATGCGCGAGCAGGTCATGGCATTGCATGATCATCCCTGAACAGCACAACAGCACAACAGCACAACAGCGGGGCTGCCGGGCGTCTGACGTGCAAAGGCCGCCGGTGCGGCAGACGCCAGCGCCGTGCCGAAGGTATTCCGGTGCATCCGAACCAGATCCAGCGTATTTCCACGATTGCGCATTGCATCATTGCGGCACCATTGCCGCGCCATTGACTACGGCTTCCTGTGCAGCGCCATCTGATGCGGGTCTGCAGTCAGGTAGCCCACTGCTGCGCCATAGCGGTTTTTGTAATTGGCCCGCACCAGTGGATCGAGCACCGGCTTGAGGACACCGTGAATGGCACTCCAGTCGCCCGGATGCTGGAAGTTGCTCATGATGTAGGTCCAGCCATTGATTTCATCGACGGCTTGCAGGCCGGTTGATTCTGCACCGGCAGGAAGCGACATCAGGCGCGCCAGCTCCCTGGTGTCGACGTTGTAGGCCCAGAGGAAATTATTGACGTGCGAGCCGCTGTCTTCGCCGATAAACAAGGTGCGCATCGTTTCCGAAAACTTCAGGTTGTCGGGGTTGGCGACCTTCTCCGGGTTGGCGGTGTTCCCCAGGCCATCGGCGCTGATGTCTTCGCCCACCAGCAGCATGCGCGTCAACACCGGTACCCATTCGCTGTCCATTGCGGCACCGGCTGTATCGGTCTGTCCCCCTGCAAGGGTGTGGGCCATGACGCCGCCGGCGATCAGCGCCGACGGGACCGTGATGTTGCTGGCTGCCGACCAGGCCGCATTGCCGCGCACCATCGATGCCTGGATATTCTGCAGTGCCGAATAGGCGATCTTGTCCCTGGCATTGACGGTCGTGCCCTCCAGTTTGGTGAACCCCATCGAGCCGCCAGCGAGGCTGGCATAGCGATGGGTTTCCAGGAAGGCAGCGGCTTTTTCCATGCCCGGGTTGAGCCTGACCCAGTTGGCCATGCCGTCACAATACATCCTGGTATAACTGGCGTCGTGCGGGTCGGCATACAGCACCGACATGATGTCGCCGGGGCGCAGCGTGCCGGCCAGGTTTTCGATTTCGGCGCTGCTTGCATGACCCAGCAAGATCCAGGACAGTGGCGCACCGGCTGCGCCAGGATCGAGCGAAAAACCGCTGCCCAATCTGGCCACATACAGCTTGCCGGCTGACAGATCGCGCGCCCGGTCGGCCACGAAGAGGAACAAGCCGCCATTGGTGTAGTCATCGCCCATGAGCACGGTGCGCATGTCGGGCATGACCTGGATCAGTTCATGCGAGATGCGGCCCATGCAGTAGTGTTTCCTGCAGCTGCCGCTGCCGTCCGGGTTGACCGTGATTTCCGGCAGGTGGCCGTAGTGATACGGGTTGGCCGTGCCGGCGTTGCCGAAGACATTCGTGCTGTACCTGGCAAACATGGCCGCGGCCTTGATCGAGGCGGCCGTGGTGCCGCTGGGGGCAAAGGCGTCGGGCTCGTATTCCTCGCTCGACAAATGGGTGTTCCATGGCGACAGGCTGGCGCCGCAGGTGATCCACAAGCCATGGGCGGCCGAGGTATCGACATTGTGATACTTGACCAGCGTGAGCTTGCCGGTGGCCTGGTTCTGGTCCAGCGTGAGGACGGCAATCGGCGAGGGCAGCGCGCCATAGGTATCGGCGCCGGCCAGGTCGCGTGTGGTGTATTCGAACTGCACGACCGCAAACACGGCCCGCCCCTTGATGCCGGCAACAGTTGCGTTGTCGAGCGCAATCAGGGACGTGCCATCGGGCGAGTCGGAAAAAAACTGCCGTGGCGTGGCCGGCACGGAGTTGTCGATGATTGGCCGGTTGTGGATGTCGACATAACCGCCAGCCAGGATCTTGCCGCCATTGCCATCCTCGACCATATCACCGGTAATGAAGAACGGGGCATATGCCAGTGCATACTCGTGCGTGCTGCCGTCGGCAAGCGTGACCGTCATGGCGGACTTCACCAGCGTGGTCGCCATTTCGGCTGGATTGGCCAGCGACGGGGCAGCCATGCCGGTAAAGCGGGCAGAGGCAAATGCGGCGCTCGGCGTGCCTGCTGTTGCGCCGGTGGCAGCGTCAGTGGTGGCTGCATTGCTGCCGCCACATGCTGCCAGCAACGAGAGTGCCGCACTTGAGCCCAAGGGCAGCATGATGGGCAGGCCGGAAAGGAATTTCAAGGCGCTGCGGCGCGACTGGTTTGCCTGGTCTTGCATGGAAAGTCTCCTGGTTGGACAGGCCGGGCCGGGTCAAGGAATTTGCTGGCGTGACTGGAGCGGACTGCAAATGAAGTGCAGCGAAGTATAGGAAGGCTTCATGACAGCCTGATGAAGCTGCTGTGGTTTCCCAATGCAGCCTTCACAGCCCGCAAACCCTGTGCTCGCGCCCGCGCATGCAGACAGGCCATGCCCATGAACCGCAAATACGATGGCGCCGGCATCTGCTCCAGCGTCAGGCTTTTCGTTTGCGATAGGAGACGCTCAGTTCACCCACGCCTTCGCATTCACCCACCAGCGTTTCGCCAGGCTGCACAGGGCCGACACCGGCCGGCGTGCCGGTCATGATGATGTCGCCGGGTTCGAGCGTCACGAAGCGCGAGAGTTCGGCGATGGTTTCATCGACCTGCCAGATCTGCTGGTCGAGGTTGCCTTCCTGCTTGACCACGCCATTGATCTTTACGCGGATCGTGCCGCTTTTCGGGTGGCCGATCACCCGGGCCGGCTGCACGGCGGATATTGGCGTCGACTGGTCGAATGCCTTGCCCATTTCCCAGGGACGCTGCAGTTTCTTGGCGCTGGCCTGCAGGTCGCGCCGGGTCATGTCCAGGCCCAGTGCATAGCCATATACATGATCGAGCGCATCGCCAACGGCAATATTGCTGCCGCCCTTGCCGATGCAGACCACCAGTTCGATCTCGTGCTGCAGGTCGGCGGTTTGCGGTGGATAGTCGATGGTTGAGCCGTCCTCGACGATCGAATCGGCCGGCTTTTGAAAAAAGAATGGCGGCTCGCGCGAAGGATCGTGACCCATCTCGCGTGCATGGTCGGCATAGTTGCGGCCCACGCACCAGATGCGGCGCACCGGGAATTTGTCGTCGGTGCCGGCGACTTCAATGGCTGCCTGTTGCGGCGCGGGGATGACATAGCTCAAGGCATTCTCCTGAAAACAGTGACTTCAAAATTGATCCTGCGGCCGGCCAGCTTACCAAAAACGGAAGCAAGCGTCTGCGACTTCCCGTGCAGGGAAAAGTGTCTGCGCAGACGCTTTCATCCAGGGGCGTGGCCGCTTCAAGGGCATCCTGCCTTGCAGCATGAAATGCCATTTAAAATCAAGGCGTTAGGCGAACGAAGCCAAAGCCGCTATAATATGCCGGTCCAAAACCTACGATAAACCATGCCCGACACCCTGTCCGTAGCTGCGCCCGATGGCGCGGCGGCCATCCGTTTTGAAGACTTCGGCCTGGCCCCTGAAATCCTGCGTGCCCTGACCGACCAGGGCTACATCCATCCGACACCGATCCAGGCTGAAGCGATTCCGGTCGTGCTGCAGGGACGCGATGTCATGGGTGCGGCCCAGACCGGCACTGGCAAGACGGCAGGTTTTTCGCTGCCGATCATCCAGCTGCTCATGGCCACTGCCAGCCACAGTGCCTCGCCTGCGCGTCATCCGGTGCGCGCATTGATCCTCACGCCCACGCGCGAACTGGCCGACCAGGTAGCGGAAAACGTCAAGGCCTATTGCCGCCATACGCCACTGCGCTCGACGGTAATCTTCGGCGGCATGGACATGGCGCCACAGGTTGCGGCATTGCGCGCCGGTGTCGAGATCGTCATCGCCACGCCCGGCCGGCTGCTCGACCATGTGCAGCAAAAGACGCTCAATCTCGGCCAGACCCAGATCCTGGTGATGGATGAAGCCGACCGCATGCTCGACATGGGCTTTTTGCCTGACCTGCACCGCATCATCAACCTGTTGCCCAAGCAGCGCCAGAACCTGATGTTCTCGGCCACCTTTTCCGGCGAAATCAAGAAGCTCGCTGCCAGCTTCCTCAATGACCCGGTGACCATCGAAGTCGCACGCAGCAATTCGACTTCCGAGCGCGTCACGCAGGTGGTCTACAAGGTCGATGAAGATGCCAAGCGTGATGTGGTGTCCTTCCTCATCCGCGGCCGCTCGCTCAAGCAGGTGCTGGTATTCTCCAACACCAAGATCGGCGCCTCGCGGCTGGCGCGCCAGCTCGAACAGGAA
This sequence comes from Janthinobacterium lividum, assembly GCA_050954505.1. Classification (GTDB taxonomy): domain Bacteria; phylum Pseudomonadota; class Gammaproteobacteria; order Burkholderiales; family Burkholderiaceae_D; genus JAQGMO01. The sequence continues at coordinate 1,219 of JBPBPY010000343.1, read as the reverse complement.
GGCGTGAAAGCCTCGGCCATCCATGGCGACAAGACCCAGTCCGAACGCATGGCGGCCCTCGAGGCATTCAAGAGCGGCACAGTCGATGTGCTGGTGGCCACCGATGTGGCCGCGCGTGGCCTGGATATCTCCGACCTGCCATGCGTGATCAATTTCGATCTGCCTCACAACGCCGAGGATTATGTCCACCGCATCGGCCGCACCGGCCGCGCCGGCGCCTCGGGTGACGCCATTTCGCTGTACTCCGACAAGGATGCGCGCTTGCTGGCCGATATCGAGAACATGATCAAGCACAAGTTCGTGGCTTCGCAGCTCGTTGGGTTCGAGCCACCGGCACCCACCCGAACTGGCTCATCCGCAGGCTCTTTCCGCGCAGATGGGGCCGGGGCATCGCGCTCATCGTCGCGCCATGGCGGTGACGGTGGTACAGGCGGCGCAGGCGGCAATGGCAACCGCGGTGCCGGCACCGAACCGGGAGCGCGCCGCCCGCGCAGCGAAGACAGCAGCCGGCCGGAATTTCGCAGTTCGCAGCCAGTCGGTGGCCGGGCCTCGTATGGCGGCCCGCCGCGCAAGGAAAAGGTCGATCCCTGGTTCCTCAAGCCGTATGAGCCCAGCCCTTCGGCTTTGGCCCAGGCCAGCGAGACTGCCAGCAAGCCCGCCAACCAGAAGCCGGTCAAGCGCGCGGCCTTGCTGGGCGGTTTGCCCAAATAAGCGCCGGTGGAAACAGCGTCCTTGAAAAGAAACATTCCGCCAAAGTCCGAGACAACACTGCTGGAACCTTTGGCAACGCTGACCGCGGCACAAATTCATGTGCCGGTCACCGAAGCGCAATTTGCCGCCGCCAGCGCCGATATCATGGCAGCCGGCATCGCCGGTTTCGACACTGAATCGAAGCCCACGTTTGTCACGGGCGACATCAGCCAGGGTCCGCACCTGGTGCAGTTTGCCCTGGCAGACAAGGCATACCTGTTTCAGGTCCATCTCGACGCCTGCCGGCCCTGGCTGGTGCGCCTGCTTGAATCGCCTGATTTGCTCAAGGTCGGTTTTGGCCTGTCTTCCGACCGCGGCCAGATCCGCGCCAAGCTTGGCGTCACGCTGGCAGCGCTGCTCGATCTGGGTAGCGTGTTTTCCCGCGATGGCTATCACAGCACGGTAGGCGCGCGCGCGGCAGTTGCCATCGTCCTGCAGCGCAAATTCCACAAGTCGAAAAAAGTCACTA
>JBPBPY010000342.1:0-11206 GCA_050954505.1 Janthinobacterium lividum | reverse complement strand
CTGCATCGCCTCGATGAAATAAAACACATAGGCCGGACCACTGCCCGAAATCGCGGTTACCGGGTCGATCAGCGATTCATCCGACAACCAGACCGTGGTGCCGACGGCGCGCATGATCAGTTCGGCCAGGTCGTGCTGGAGCGGTGTCACGCCGGCCAGCGCCGCCATGCCGGTGATGCCTTGGCCGATCAAGGCCGGCGTGTTGGGCATGCAGCGCACGATGGCACCGTGGCCACCGAGCCAGCGCTTGAGGTCGACTGCGCGGATGCCGGCGGCAATCGACAGCACCAGCTGGCCAGTGATGTGCGGCGCCAGCGCAGTGGCAACTTCTTTCATCTGCTGCGGCTTGACCGCCAGCACGATCACATCGCTCGATGCCAGCGTGTGGTCGATCGCCGATGCGGTGCTGACGCCAAAGCGGCTGGCCAGGCCCTCCAGTGTCGGCGCATGGATGTCAACGACATGGATGTTGGCCGCAGCAGTGAGCTTGCCGGCCAGGCCGCCGATCAATGCACCGGCCATGTTGCCACCGCCGATGAAAGCAAGCTTCAATATGGAGGCAGCATTACTGCCCTGGGTTGCTGTGGAAACGTTCATGATCGAAAGTCCTTTTGTCGCGTGAAATGGAAACGGGATGCCGAGGGCAGGCGTCGATTGGCCTGGCCCTGGAAGACCAGCGTGCAGCGTGTCCCGCGCAGTGGCAACGGCCAGTCAGACAACATCGCGGCGCCCGAAAATCGCACTGCCGATCCTGACCATGGTGGCGCCCTCGGCAATGGCCGCATCCATGTCGGCCGACATGCCCATCGACAGGCAATCGAGCATCAAGCCCTCTTCCACCAGCCGCTCGAACAGCAGCCGCAGTTGCCGAAACGGCACCCGCTGCGCTTCGAAGTCTTGTGCCGCCTCGGGAATGGCCATCAAGCCGCGCAGACGCAAATTCGGCAGCGCGGCAATCGCATGTGCCAATGTCGGTGCTTCCTGCAGTGTGGCGCCACTCTTGCTGGCTTCACCGCTGATGTTGACTTGCAGGCAAACATTGAGTGGTGCCATGCCGGCCGGGCGCTGCGCCGACAAGCGCTGGGCAATTTTCAGGCGCTCGACCGAATGCACCCAGTCGAAAGCTTGGGCAATCGGCCCGGTCTTGTTGCTCTGGATCGGGCCAATGAAATGCCAGGACAGCGTCGGACTGTCGCCGGGAACGGAAACTGGCGCAGCCGCGGGGTTGACCGGTTCAGTGTTTTCCCCTGCCAACGACGTCTCTGTCGTTGCCGGCGCAGCTATGTGCACTAGCGGTGTCAGCGAAGAACCGTCAGCCTGCGCCGACGCAGCCCCGGAGGCAATCGAATGTACCGTTGCAGCAGCGGCAGCAGTGGCAGTTTTGCCAAGCAACCTTGCCACCTCTGCCATCTTCTCCAGCGCTTCCTGCAGATAATTCTCGCCAAACACCCGCTGGCCGCCGGCCACCGCTTCACACACTGCTGCGGCATCAAAGGTTTTTGACACCGCCATCAATGTGATCCGGTCGGGAAGACGGCCGGCATTTCGCGCGGCAGCAACGATATTGGCATGTACGTCTTGCATGTTTTGAATGATTGAAGCCATAATCAATCCAGTCGGAAAATGACTTCAGGCAATAAAGTGCCTGACAATGCGAGGCTTGCCGAAACAACAATTGGCGCCGCAATGTGTTTTACACAACAATGCAAAGCGTGGTTTTCCAGCGACTCCATCGTTTTGTTCTCTCACTCAGTTCAGGCTCAGGGATTATAAATGGACATCACCGAACTTCTCGCGTTCTCGGTCAAGAACAAGGCATCCGACTTGCATCTCTCGGCCGGCTTGCCGCCGATGATACGCGTGCACGGCGACGTGCGGCGCATCAACCTGCCGGCGCTGGAACACAAGGAAGTGCACGGCATGATCTATGACATCATGAACGATGGCCAGCGCAAGGCATACGAAGAAAACCTCGAATGCGATTTTTCCTTTGCCATTCCCGGCCTGGCGCGCTTTCGGGTCAATGCCTACAACCAGGAACGCGGCGCTGCAGCGGTGATGCGGACGATTCCATCGACCATCCTGAGTCTGGAACAATTGAATGCGCCAAAGATCTTTGGCGAACTGGCGATGAAGCCGCGCGGCCTGGTGCTGGTGACCGGTCCGACCGGCTCGGGCAAGTCGACCACGCTGGCGGCAATGGTCAATCACATCAATGAGCAGGAATATGGCCACATCCTGACCATCGAAGACCCGATCGAATTCGTTCACGAGTCAAAGAAATGCCTGATCAACCAGCGCGAAGTCGGGCCGCATACGCGCTCGTTCAGCGCCGCCTTGCGCTCGGCCCTGCGCGAAGATCCCGATGTGGTGCTGGTTGGCGAGCTGCGCGACCTGGAAACCATTCGCCTGGCACTGTCGGCGGCAGAAACCGGCCATCTGGTGTTTGGCACGCTGCATACGTCGTCGGCAGCCAAGACCATCGACCGTATCGTCGACGTGTTCCCCGGCGATGAAAAGGAAATGGTGCGCGCCATGCTGTCGGAGTCGCTGCAGGCCGTGATTTCGCAAACCCTGCTGAAAACCAAGGATGGCACCGGACGCGTGGCAGCCCATGAAATCATGGTCGGCACACCGGCAATCCGCAACCTGATCCGCGAAGCGAAGATTGCGCAAATGTACTCGGCAATCCAGACCGGCAGCAACATGGGCATGCAAACGCTGGACAGCAACCTGACCGACCTGGTGCGCAGGAATGTCATCTCGCTGGCTTCCGCCCGCTCGGCCGCCAAGACACCGGACAACTTCCCGGGTTGAACACGTCGCAACCGGCACGATCACCGCTTCACCAACACGCTGACAGGACCGCATCATGGAACAAGACCAGGCAACCAAGTTCATGCACGATCTGCTGCGCTTGATGTTGAGTAAAAAGGGTTCGGATCTGTTCATCACCGCCGACTTCCCACCCGCCTTCAAGATCGATGGCAAGATGACGCCGGTGTCGAACCAGCCGCTGACTGCCACCCACACCACCGAGTTGACGCGCGCGGTGATGAACGACAAGCAGCGCAGCGAATTCGAAGCATCGAAGGAATGCAACTTCGCCATCAGCCCGGGCGGCATTGGCCGCTTCCGGGTCTCGGCCTTCATCCAGCAAGGCAAGGTCGGCATGGTGTTGCGCACCATTACCACCGCAATTCCGCAGATGGCCGACCTGGGCCTGCCCGACCAGCTCAAGGATGTGATCATGACCAAGCGCGGCCTGGTCATCATGGTGGGCGCCACCGGTTCCGGCAAGTCGACCACGCTGGCGGCGATGATCGGCCACCGCAATGAAAACAGCCATGGCCACATCATCACCGTGGAAGACCCGGTCGAATATGTCCACCCGCACAAGAACTGCATCGTCACCCAGCGCGAGATCGGCGTCGATACCAACGACTGGGGTACGGCACTGAAGAACATGCTGCGCCAGGCGCCGGACGTGATCATGATCGGTGAAATCCGCGACCGCGAGGCGATGGATTACGGCATTGCATTTGCCGAGACCGGTCACCTGTGCGTGGCCACCATGCATGCCAACAATGCCAACCAGGCGCTCGACCGCATCATCAACTTTTTCCCCGAAGAGCGGCGCCAGCAATTGCTGATGGATCTGTCGCTGAATCTGAAGGGCATCATCTCGCAGCGCCTGGTGCCGCTCAAGGGTTCCAAGGGCCGCTGCGTGGCAGTCGAGATCATGCTCAACTCGCCGCTGATTTCCGACCTGATCTTCAAGGGTGCGGTGCACGACATCAAGGAAATCATGAAGAGTTCGCGCGAGCTTGGCATGCAGACCTTCGACCAGGCCCTGTTCGACCTCTACGAGCGCGACCTGATCACCTATGAAGATGCCTTGCGCAACGCCGACTCGGTCAATGATCTGCGCCTGAACATCAAGCTCAAGAGCAAGGATGCCAAGGACCGCGACCTGTCGTCGGGCACCACGCATCTGGGCATCGTCTAGAGCCCCTTGATCTACCGGCACGCCGGCATGGCGTAGCCGGCTTCGCCACCCCTCCCCTGCTGTTGCGGCTTGCGGCTTGCGGCTTGCGGCTTGCGGCTTGCGCAAGCAAGCAAGCCGTGCAGCCATGCGCGTGCCGCAACAATCTGCAGCGCAAGTCTGTCAGCATTTTCCCCTCTGCGCTAACAATCGTGAACCGTTGCCCATGGCGGGTTACTCAAGCAGGGCCATGACGAATCATGGCGCTGGGCAGGCCGCATTCCGGCTGGCTTGCTACCACGAGAGGAACAAGGATTCATGACTGATGCGCAGTTCAAGGCACTGTGTGAACGTGCTGGCAGGGAATTGGATGAAAAGCAGTGCGCCTCGCTGGTGCAATTCGGCCAGGTCGACATCGACGGCGTGACGATCGGCCTGTTCCTCGATGAACAAGAGAGTCCGGACATCCTGTTCTGCTATGTCGACCTGGGCGCGGTCGAGCATGAACGCCGCGCCCATGTGTTTGAAAACCTGCTGACCCTGAACCTGCTGTCGGGCACCAAGACCACGGGTGTGTATGCCATTGATCCGGCCAGCGGCAACGCCCTGTTCATCGTCCACCTGTATGAACCTGAAACGCTGGAAGGCAAGGTGCTGGCAGAGGCGCTGCGTACCTATGCCGACCAGGCCAAGGCCTTGCGCCAGGGCCTGCTGCTGACACCGCCCGCGCCGCAGGACGGCCGCCGCCAGAACGGCGCGGCGTCGATGATGGACCTGGCCTAGGCAAACATGTTAGTTGTGTTGAAAGGAAACACATGGACCGCTTGAAGAAGTCGCTGCTCGTCTGGCTGCAGTGGGACCACACGGGACACGAGACGACCACCAGCGTGGCCGATCTCAATGAAGTCATCGTTGAACACGATGAAGCGCCGCCGCCAACGCAGGCCTTGCGCCATCAGCGCTATGCCGATGATCTGCTGCTTGCGACCAGCAGCGAATCGTCCGGTCCCGCCGATTACCGCAACGGCATTGCCTTCGACGGCGCAGAAGGCGTGCGCACCACGCCGGTGACAGGCTTGCGCCGCCAGCCCCTTGCTGGCATCGACACATCGAGTTCGTTTTCCTCGAGCCAGGCCGAGAGCAGCGAGGAAAGCGTGGACCTGCGCGATTACCTTACGGTTAACCTCGATACCCCGGACAGGAAGCCGGCCGCTGGCCAGCACCCGGCGGCAATGCGAAGAAGGCCGCGGGTGCCGCAAGGCCGCACCGATGCCGGAGCCGTTTCCGATACGGTCGCCGGCACTGCATCGATCCGCAGCGGCAAGACAAAGGCTGGCTTTGACCGCAATAATTTGCGCGACATCGATGCACGCATTCTCACGCGGCTGTCGGCGGCCAACCTGCGCCACGTACAGCGCAAGGTTCTCAAGTTGGCCGAGCGCAGCCGACACGCCGAAGGCGATATCGAACTGGGTATGGGAACCAGCAAGCATCTGCGCGAACTCATGCAGCAATACCAGGATGAGTTCATCCAATCGCAAGCACAGGATTCGCTGGAACTGCAGCATGGCGGCAAGACCAAGCGGGAGAAGGAATTTCTCGACTGGATGCGTACCGAAATCATGAAGCCGCAAACCAGTGCCCTGGAAACGACTGCCGAGAAAAAACTCAGCGAGCTCGACGCCTACTACAAGGAACACCGGGTTGAAAAGGAATTCTTCATTTTCCTGTCTGGCTGGGTCGGAAATTGGGCTTGCTTTGGTACCGGCAACATGTTCAGCGTCGTCATGGGTGTTCTCGGTTATTCGCCATGGTCGGCGCTGGCGGTGCCGTTGATCTCCGGACTGACATGGCAATTCGGTTTGACCTGGGTCGACAGGCTGCGCCCGACCACGGTCTCCAGCCCGCACCAGAGCGTGTATCTGGAAACGGCCAAATGGAACTATCGGTCGCTGCGTGACGGATGGCAGCAATGGTGTGGCAAACCGTGCAAAAGCTATTACGCCGTCATCAAGAACCCGGCCACCGGTGTCGTGGAACCCGGTTTTTATTCCGCCAGTGAAGTGCGTGCCTCATTCAGTTTCACCGAATCCTGGCTCAAGCAATTTCCCAGCGACCAGGCTTCCTACTCGTTCTACTGCGTAAATGGTTTTGTGGCCGCCTTGTTCCTGAATATCTTCAATGAATCGATCTACGGCAGTCTGCCGACCGGAAAAACCATGGCCAATCAGATGTTCGGCAGGCTCATTGCCGGCGGTTTTGCCGGCGGCTTGACTGCCCTGACTTTTCAGGCAGTGCGCCGCTACTTCATGGAACACAAGATCATGGGTTTTGAAGGCGCGGTGGAAACGGTGACCAAGAACAAGGAAGTCTGGAGAACCGAGGCTGCATTTCTGGGTGCCTATATCCAGGACATTGAAGACTATCTGGAAGCGAACAAGGACAACGCTGCCTTCAAGCGGCGGGACCGCTCGAAACTCAACAATGCACTCGACGGACTCAAGCTCGATTTCAAGCGCGCTTCGGCCAAAACCACGCTCTGGGGTTCGATGACGTACGACTGGTCACTGTGGATGGCAAAGAAAAGGCCAAGCGTCGAAATGGACACCGAACAGGAGTTGCGCGGCAACCGGATCGAAAACAACAGCAGTTTCATTGGCAAGATCCTGTGCCTGATGCCGGCGGCCTTGGTTACTGCCTTGACCGCATCGATGCGCGCGCCCGAGGCATCGGTCGAGTCAAAATTGATTGCCCATGCATTAATCAACATTATCCTGATTTTTCCAGGCTTTTGTACCCGCATGGAACTGGCGGTAGGCATTCATTCTTCGGCCGGCTTCCCCAAAGGTCTGCATAAGGGCATGGCTTTCCTGCGCAAAGAGTATGACATCCACCTCGAGGAGCAGGATCGGCTGGCGCGCCGATCTGCTGACCGGTATCTCCATGTCGCGCGGGCAGGTTTCAATTACGGTGGCCCCGCCGTGCGTCGCGCTGATGCAGAGGATGCCAGCGCCCGGGGACCGCGGCATGCACCACGGGTACGCTTTGCCGAAGAGGCCCAGGCTACGGATCAGGAACCAGGAATCGGAATCGAAACCGATGCAGTCGATGCGCACGAGGACGACGATGCTGCCTCGGCAGAAAGCAGCACTGCGCAACGCAACAGCACTTCCAGTGACAGCGATACCTCGACGGCATCTGTCGGCCACAGCCCGGAGGAACAATCCTACATCGCCGAGCTGCAGCGCAAGCAGGCAATCATTGATGCAATTTACGCTGGCACCGAGGAAGACCCGATCGAGAAACGCCGGCGGCTGCGGCAAGCCATACGCGACCAGTTGCATACGCCGATACCGGTCAGCCAGCCCGTTGCCAATGATGTCGACAGCAGCTCCGACCAGCGTATCCTGCCTCCCGGACCGCAGGAGGACAGTTCCGATGTCCTGATCGAAATTCCACTTGCGCTGGACGACGTGGCCGGCGAACCGGCAGCAGATCCCGGCAGCGCAAATCTGCACCGCGCCGAGGGCGCGTCTCATCAACCACCGGCGCGCGCATCGCGCCGCAGCACCGACGTCGAGCATGTGCGCTTCGCCACTTAGGAACCGGCAGCGCCGCTCGTCGTATGAGGCCATGCTTCATCCTCTGCCGGCCACGCCCGATACGCCAGGCACACCGCAGGCCCGTGGCAGCCAGACACCGGCTCCAGCCATGTTCGAAGGCGGCGCCAGTGCCAATACAAGCATCAGTACCAGTACCGGCATTTCGGCGCCGGCATCGCGCCTGCACTCCCTGCAGCCCACGCCGGATGGCACGCCCCATCGTTCGCAGCTGGGTGGCACGCGCATCAATCTGGCCGAGGTCTTCGCTGCAGCCCAGCAGGTGCAGCCGGCCGAGCAAGACGGCAATGCCGGCTTCGCCGTGCAGGCTGAACGCACCGCGTTCGCACGCAGTGACACCACCCGTGCCTTGCAGCAGTTGTACCGTGCCAACTGGCAGACCTGGCAGGTCGAGCGCCGCGCCGGGTGCCGTAAATACTTCTGGAACGCGGCTGCAGGCCTGGTCAACTATTTGCCGTTCTGGGCCGGGTCGGCTGCGTTCGCAGCCAGCGGCAGCGCGGTAGCGAGCACCACCGCAGTGGTCGTGTGCTGGACACTGTTGCCGCCGCTGGCCGAGCGCTTGCGTGATACGGTCTGGACCAATCCGGACGATGAATTGCTGCGCCTGGCGCGCGAGTGCGACCAGATGCGCCTGCGTGAGCGTTTGCGCAGCCTGTGTGCCGGCAATGCGGCGCGCGATGTCAGTGCCGAACGGCTGGCAGGGCTGACGCCACGTCAGAACCGGGTGCTGGAACAGATCGGTCTTTTGTACATCAGCAAGATGTGCACCGATGACCTGACCTGCGCTCCGTATGGGGTGATGACAACCATACGCCTGCTGCTGTTGCGCCACTTCCCCCAGCAGCTGGTTCACCCTGGCACACCTGGTGTGCTGCTCGACCTGGCGGAAAAGTTTGTCGCCGGCAGCATTTCCGGTGCCTTGTTCATGAGTTTTTCGCAACTCGCGCGCGCCTCGATGGCAAAGTCTTGCCGCGCACATGGACTCGACCACCTGGCAGGCACTGAAACCGTCAATCGCAGCCGCGCCTTGTGGCAGCAGAAAAAGCAGTATCTGGAAAGCCTCAAGCAGGATATCGAACAGGAGCTGGTCGCCAACAGGGCCGCCCTGCTCAATGCCAATCGCGCAACCCGTATTGTGCTGCGCCAGCGTCGCGAGGGACTCAAGCTCGAACGCCAGCGCATCGAGGCCAAACTGCAACTGGCCACTGCGCGCGCCAGCATGTTCGGCTTCTGGGCGCATGATTTGCGCAAGCTGTTTTCTTCGGCCCAGCTGCTCACCACCGTCACTGCCATGCTGGGCAAGGCATTGTGTCTGATGCCGCAAACGCTGCTGACGGCCTATCCGCTCAAAAGCGAAGACGCCGACGCCATGTTTGGCGCCATCGTCAACGATATGCTGCCCGGCCTGTTCCAGGTCATGCCGATCGGCTTTTTTGCCCGTAACGAATGCATCCATTTGGTCGGCCTGCTGCTGGCTGCCTGCCTTGGTGTTGCCGAAGGTGTGGCAGAACGCTCGCGCGCCGCACGCGGCGAAGGCGTGCGCGACATCGAGCTGGGCACGCCGGTGCGCCTGCCGGCCAAGGTGCGTTTCGACGATATCGAGATCGAGGAAAGGCATGCCACACCGCCGTCACGCATTCGCGGCACTGTATTGAACAACAGCGATGGCTTGTCGGAACAGCCGGCGCCCGACAGCGAACTGGCGTCGACCATGACGGTGGCGGCCTCCGACAGCACGCAGTCGCAATCGATCCAGCGCTCGCGCCGTCATGGGCGGCTAAGCAATTCCCGCAAGCAGCGTAATGCCCGCTCGGAACCCGCCACGCCGACCGGTGACAGTACCCGGGTTACCGCAGAATCAGGTCCCTTGCGCCGGCGCACGCCGATCAAGTCGGCAGCACCCGAGCCAGCTGCATCGCCCGCGGCATCGCCAGCGAAATTTCCCGTCGGGACGGCGCGCGTGACGCCGCAGTCAGCGCAGCGCATGGCCGGCATCGCTCGGCGATTGTCGTTTGGGGAAAAAGTCGATGCCCATAAAACCGATTGACCGGCAGGCAAGCTTGCAGATGCCTGCGCAGCAGAGACGCCGCGCCTGTTAGGTGCGACGGGAAACACAGGCGCGGTCCTGTCCGGCATGCTTGCCTGCACCCGGGGGACCGTCCCGGGCTCGTTGGCGCCACCAATCTGGTCGCGCTTGCCGCTCGCTTGCCGCTGGCTTGCCGCTGGCTTGCCGATCCTTTGGCTGCACGTTTTATTGCGCAGCTTCCCGAACGCCGGTCATGACCTGGTCGACCAGTTCGATCCAATGCTTGACCGGCGTCGTGGTACCGGATTGCAGGTGCGTCAGGCAACCGATATTGGCCGACACGATGGCCGCTGCGCCCGTGGCCTGCAGCTTGGCCAGCTTGTCGTCGCGCAGGCGGTAGGCCAGTTCCGGCTGCAGCACCGAATAAGTTCCTGCCGAGCCGCAGCACAGATGACTGTCGGCGCACAGTATCACCTCCACGCCCAGGCCACGCAGCACGCTTTCGACCTTGCCGCGGATTTGCTGGCCGTGCTGCAGCGTGCACGGCGGATGCCAGACCACGCGCTGCCCGGCCATCTGCGTGCCATGTTCACGCTCCCGCTGCACGGCTTTGCGCTGTGCCAATTCGGCCAGCGTGTGTTCGAAGGCCGGCAACAGCTCCGAAAGGTCGCGCGTCAATTCCGCCACCCGCGCGGCACGTGCCGCATACCCCGGGTCATGGGCCAGCAGGTGGCCATAGTCCTTGACCATGGCACCGCAACCCGAGGCGGTCATGACAATGGCTTCGGCGCCGGCTTCAACCATCGGCCACCAGGCGTCGATATTGCGGCGCATGTCGTCGAGCGCGGCTTCATGGTCGTTCAAGTGATGGCGAATGGCGCCGCAGCAGCCGGCCTTGGGGGCAAGCAGCAATTGCACACCGAGTGCATCGAAGACCCGCGCCGTGGCGGCATTGATGTTGGGAGACATGGCCGGCTGCACGCAGCCGTCGAGCAGGATCATCTTGCGCGCATGCGTACGGCTGGGCCACGCACCTGCCGGCACATGCTGCGGCACCTTGTTGCGCAAACTTGCCGGCAACAGCGAACGCACGGCCTGGCCGCTCTTGAGCAAAGGGGTAAACAACCATTTGCGCGGCAGGACTTCCTTCAAGGCGATGCGCAGGACACGCTGCCCCAGCGGGCGCGGCACCTGCAGGTCAACCACCTTGCGGCCGATATCGACCAGGCGGCCGTAGCGCACCCCCGAGGGGCAAGTGGTTTCGCAATTGCGGCAGGTCAGGCAGCGGTCCAGATGCTCCTGCGTACGCGCGGTGGCCGGCTTGCCCTCCAGGACCTGCTTGATCAGGTAGATGCGCCCGCGCGGGCCGTCAAGCTCATCGCCCAACAATTGGTAGGTTGGGCAGGTGGCTGTGCAAAAACCGCAGTGGACACAGCTGCGCAGGATGGCGTCGGCCTCTTCGCCTTCACGCGTGTGTTTGATGAAGTCAGCGAGATTGGTTTGCATGGCTCAGAGATCGATGTACATGCGGCCAGGATTGAAGATGCCGGCCGGATCGAATGCCTGTTTGAGGTT
>JBPBPY010000286.1:0-11225 GCA_050954505.1 Janthinobacterium lividum | reverse complement strand
TGGCGTCGAAGGCGGCTATCGCGTGCGGGAAGATATGTGGGTCTCGGCCGGCTACAATTTTTTCGGATTCAATGACAGGGATCTATCTGCCAGCAATTACACCAATCGCGGCGTGTATCTGCGCATGCGCTACAAGTTCGACGAGCGCGCCTTGCCGGCCGCACTGAGCGCCATGCCGGGAGATAAATGATGGTGCTTGCCGCATTCACCTTCACCAGGCTCTGCCGTTGCCTGCGCATCCTGACGGCATTGCTGGGTTTGCTTCTACTGCTGTGCATCGCCCCGGCCCGTGCTTGCAGCACCGGTGCCTGCGTCACTGCCGGCCCGCGCCTGCTGGCAGTCAATTCGACCCAGGGCGCATTGCTCAATGCGGTGTATGGCAATCTGCTCGGCGGTACCATCAACCTCTCGGCTGCCGATTGGAACACGCTGGCCACCGGCAATATCAATCTGCTCGGCCTGCTGGGCCAGGTCAATGCCACGGTCGGCGGCACGACGCCGGCGCAGGCACTCAATGCCAGCCTGACCTTGGGCCAGCTGGCTGCGGCAGCGCGTGCCACGGCCAGTGCTTCCGGTAATGCCAGCCTGGCCAATGCCTATGCCAACCTCGGCGCGCAACTGACCGGCATCGGTGCGACCACCCAGCTCGGCACCTTGATCCAGAATACCCAGCCGGCGCTGACGCTGGGCAGCACCCAGATCAATGCGCTCGATCTGCTGGCCGGCCAGGCCCAGCTGGTGAACTACAACAACCTCGCCACGACACCGGCACCGGTCACCATCAGCGGCAGCGCATTGGGCCTGTCCGGCGTCGTCAATGGCATCAAGCTGTATGCGCAAGTCATCGAGCCGCCGGTGATGGTCTGTGGTCCAACCGGCACCACCTTTCATTCTGCGGCGATCCGCGTCAAGCTCAGCCTCGACCTGGTGACGCTCAATCCCGACACCAGTGCACTGGGCGCGGTGACCGGGGCGCTGGGAATTTCGGCGGCCATTGGCCAGATCGATCTGTACATCAACGCCGGACGTGCCGAAGGCACACTGTCGACGGTCAACTTCATCACCCAGGCAGTCACGCTGCAGGCGGCACCGGGCCTGGCCGATCTCTATGTCGGATCGATTCCCGACAGCGTGTTCTTCAATCGCACACGGCCGCTGAATGTGGCCAGCGACCTGGGCTATGGCAATGTCGGCATGCTCAACATCAGCGGCGCCATCGTCGCCATCGAAGTCAAGAGTGCTGCCGTAGGCCAGGCGCCCTTGTCGTCGATCGCCAGTTTTTCCGGCCCCTATCCGCAAAGCCGCACGGTTGGCAGCAGCACGATTGCGGTGGGCAATCTGATCACCAGCCTGGTGACCAACCTGGACCTGCGCGTGACGCCTTCGCTGGGCGGACTGGTCGATGGACTGGTCGTGCCGCTGCTGCAGACAGTGGTCGGTGGCGTGCTCTCTCCGGTACTTTCGACGGTGCTGGGCGGCGTAGCCGACCCGCTGCTGCAAAGCCTGGGCGTTGGTGTGGGGCAGGCGGTGTTTACCGTCGAAGGCATTTGCCAGGCTTGTTCACTGAGCGGCAATGCGTATAACGACGTCAACCAGAACAGTCTCAAGGATGCTGGCGAGACCGGCACCGGCGTGCCGCTGTATGCCAAGCTGGTGGCCGGCGGTGCCGTCACGGCCGCCGTTGCCATCGATCCGGCCACCGGTGCGTATGCCTTTGCCAGCGTGCCGGCTGGACCCTATACCCTGATTCTCGATACCGGCAATGGCACGGGCGTGGCACCAACCGGACCACCCGGCTGGATCGCGACCGAGTCGCCAGGGTTTGCCCGCGCCGTCACCATCGCAGCGGCCGATTTCACCGGCATCAATTTCGGTTTGTACGGCGGCAATACCGCATTCACCCTGACCAAGGCAGTCGACAAGGCCACGGCCTTGCCCGGTGATGCATTGGCCTACACCCTCACATTCAGCAATGCCGGACTGACCAGTGTCAGCAATCTCAGGATTACCGATAGTACCCCTAATTTCACGATTTACAAGACCGCTGCTTGCGGTAACATGCCTGCCGGCGTGACCGCATGCAGCGTCTCGGTCCATCCTGCCGCGGATCAGAAAGGCGCAGTTGAATGGACGGTCACCGGCACGCTGGCGCCCGGTGCAAGCGGCACTGTGACCATGAACGTTGCAGTTGAATGAAATTTTTGGATCGTTTGATCAGACTTGTCATTGCGCTCATCAATGATGAAAAAACTGTTGTCTACTTACTCTAAGTATCATTTTCTCACCAACGGTTATATGTAAATAAATGTTACGGTGATGTAAGATGAAAAGATAGCAACAGTAAAAGGTTTCCCATGTTGCCGGTCCCCTTTTCTGAATCCGAGTCCGAGCGCCTGCGAAGTTTGCAGGCGCTCGACATACTCGATACTCCGCCCGAAGACCGATTTGATCGGATCACGCGTCTCGCCGCGCGTTTGTTCAATGTGCCCATTGCATTGATCGGCCTGACCGACCGCGATCGTCATTGGTACAAGTCACGGGTCGGGGTGCCGCTGCAGCAGATTCCGCGTAACGACTCGTTTTGCGACCACTCGATTGCACAGGGGGATATCTACGTTGTCAACGACGCCATCGAAGACCCCCTGTTCGTCAACAATCCCCATGTCACGGGTGACCTGAATCTGCGCTTCTATGCGGGCATTCCGCTGCGGGCGGAAAATCGCCAGCTGGTTGGCGTGCTGTGTGTGATCGACCACCAGCCGCGCACCTTTTCCCGCGAAGACCTGGTGGCCATGCGCGATCTGGCAGCCATGGCCGAGCATGAACTCGGCCTGGCGGCGCAATCGCGCGCAGTGGCCAAACATAGCGGCAGCGAGCGCTGGTTCCGCTCGATGGTCGATCACCTGCCCGATGGCGTGTTCATGCTCGATGCCCACGGCAGCATCGAATCCTTCAACCCGGCGGCAGAGCGGATCTTCGGTATTGAATTTGCCGCCATCGCCGGCAGCGATGCCAGCGTGCTCATGGCGGACAAGCTGCCGCAATTCGACCACTTGGCCAGCCACCACCGCAATGGTGAACTCCATGAAGGCGTCGGCAAGCGCGCCAATGGCGAGGTGTTTCCGATGGAGCTGGCGGTGAGCCAGATGTATGTCGGCGGGCGGCAAAAGTTCGCCGTCATGGTGCGCGACATTTCCAAACGCAAGAGCGAAGCAGCCGAGCTGGCCGGGGGCGCCGAAAGCAAGCGCAAGTACTACGCCCAGGCGGCGCATGAAATGCGTGCGCCGCTGGCCAGCGTGGTGGGCTTTGCCGACATGCTCGTCGAGCGCAAGCTCAATGACGAAACCTTGCGCGAAATTGCCGGCATCATCAGCGGCGAGAGCAAGCGTCTGGTCAAGCTGATCAATGAAATGCTCGACCTCGCCAGCCTGGAACGTTCCGGCGGACTGGATCTCGATTTGCAGACGCAGGCCATTGGTCCCTTGATCGAACGCACCGTGCAAGCCATGGGCGGCATGCCCGACAGTTCGCGTCTGGTGCTCGACATTGCCGCTTCCTTGCCGGCAGTGCCACTGGATGCGCAGAAGATCCAGCAAGCCTTGATCGACATCGTCAGCAACGCCATCAAGTATTCACCGCAGGGTGGACCGATCATGATCCGGGCCGCCAGCACGCGCAAGGGCAATGCCGACATCGTCTCGATTTCGATCAAGGACAGCGGCATCGGCATGACGCCAGGCCAGAAAGCCCGGGTCTTCGAGCCGTTCTACCGCGCCAGGCAGCTCAAGTCTGCCGAAGGCACCGGCCTGGGCATGTCGATCGTCAAGGAAATCATCGAGCTGCACAACGGCACGGTGGAAATCGAGAGTGCCTTTGATTCGGGCACCGAAGTCATCATCAACCTGCCGGTCGACGAACAATTCACGTTCACCCGAGCGCCATCGACGCCTTCCAGTTAAACTGTCTGGCTTGCGCCATCAGGCCACCGGCCCGATGTGCACGCAAGCTGCCGGCCGGTGCGCAGGAAGCGCTTTTGCAAGAAGCCAGCCATCCGGCAGCAGTCCGATTCGCGACCGTGAAAGCCTCATGAACTACCTCGTCAGTCTCATCGAAGAATATGGCTTGTGGCTGGTGTTTGCCAATGTACTGCTGGCCCAGCTCGGTCTGCCGCTGCCGGCCGTGCCCACGCTGGTGATTACCGGCGCCCTGCTCGACCGCGGCGATTATTCGTGGCCGACGCTGCTGCTGCTGGCGGCGGTGTGTGCTGCACTGGTATCGGACTTTTCCTGGTTTTCTGCCGGGCGCCGCTTTGGCCGCCGGGTCACTTCCAAGCTGTGCCGCATTTCACTGTCGCCCGATTCCTGCGTGCGCCAGACGGAAATGATCTACCTGCGTTTTGGCGCACCCTCGCTCTTGCTGGCTAAATTCATCCCGGGATTTGCCTCGGTGGCCAGCGCCCTGGCCGGCACCGTCGGTACCAAAAAACGCGTGTTCCTGCTGTTCGACGGTCTGGGCGCCACGCTGTGGGCCGGCGCGGCAATCTGGCTGGGCTCGCGTTTTTCCAACACCATCGAGGATTTGCTGACCATACTCGAGGAACTCGGCCGCGTCGGCGCCATCCTGCTGGGCATTGTGCTGCTGTTGTTCATCTCTTATAAATGGGTGATGCGCCAGCGCTTCCTGCGCGATTTGCGCATGGCGCGCATTTCGGTGGCCGAATTGAAGCAGCTGGTCGAACAGGGCAGTGCGCCACTGATCATCGACGTGCGCTCGGCGCAAACACGGCGCGCCGAGCGCATTCCCGGCGCCCTGGTGATTGCGCTGGCAGACTTGACCGATGCCCGGCTTGACGCACTGGTGGCCGAGGAAGTGGTGGTGTACTGCGCTTGTCTGAATGAGGCCTCGGCTGCCATCGTGGCCAAGAAACTCATGGCGCGCGGCTTCCAGCGCGTGCGTCCCCTGGCCGGCGGCATCGACGCATGGATTGCAGCTGGTCATGAGGTCGAAGATGAATTCATGCTGGCCCCAGGATTGGCTGCCTGAAGGAAGCGCCGGCAACGCCGCTTCCTGCCACCGGCCGTAATTTTCATTTGACTTGCCCAACCTGACGAGGACTGTTCATGAATGCTCCCGAACCGCACGCCGTAACCCCTGCAACCAGTCTCGACCTGTCGGCATTCTGGATGCCCTTCACCGCCAACCGCCAATACAAGCAGGAACCGCGCTTGTTTGTTTCGGCCAAGGGCATGTACTACAAGACCGACAGCGGGCGGGAAATCCTCGATGCCACCGCAGGCCTGTGGTGCGTGAATGCGGGCCACTGCCGCGACGAAATCAGTGACGCTGTCGCGCGCCAGATCGGCACCATGGATTATGCGCCCTCGTTCCAGATGGGCCATCCGATGGCATTCGAAGCCGCCGCCAAGGTTGCCGCACTGATGCCCGCTGGTGTGGACCGGATCTTCTTTACCAACTCCGGTTCGGAAGCCGTCGACAGCGCCCTGAAAATCGTCCTGGCCTACCACCGCGCACGCGGCGAAGGCCAGCGCACCCGCTTCATCGGCCGCGAGCGCGGCTACCACGGCACCGGCTTCGGCGGCATTTCGGTAGGCGGCATTCCTGGCAACCGCAAGGCGTTTTCCAACAGCCTGCTGCCCGGCGTCGACCACCTGCCGCACACGCTCAATCTCGAACAAGCCGCCTACAGCCGCGGCCAGCCGGCATGGGGAGAACTTCTGGCCGACGAACTCGAACGCCTGGTGGCGCTGCACGATGCCTCGACAATTGCCGCCGTGATCGTCGAGCCGGTGGCCGGCTCGACCGGCGTGCTGATTCCGCCCGCAGGTTATCTGCAACGCTTGCGCAGCCTGTGCGACAAGCATGGCATTCTGCTCATCTTCGATGAAGTCATTACCGGTTTCGGCCGCCTCGGCGCAGCCACGGCAAGCAGTTATTTTGGCGTCACGCCCGACCTGCTGACACTGGCCAAGGGCATCAACAATGCCGCCATCCCGATGGGTGCGGTGGCAGTAAAACGCGAGATCCATGATGCCGTCATGTCGGCAGCGGCCGCCGGCAGCATCGAACTCATGCACGGCTATACCTATTCCGCCCATCCGGTGGCTGTTGCCGCCGCCATCGCCGCGCTCGATCTGTACCAGAGCGAAGGCTTGTTCGCCCGCGCCGCCACCATGGCGCCGGCCTTCGAGACGGCGGCGCACAGCGTCAAAGGCGCGCAGCATGTCAAGGATGTGCGCAATCTCGGGCTCATTGCCGGCATTGAACTGGCGCCCCGCCCTGGGCACCCCGGTGCCCGTGCCTATGAAGTATTCAAGAAGTGCTATGAAGCCGGCGTCATGGTGCGCTACACCGGCGACATCCTGGCGTTTTCACCACCGCTGATCATCCAGGATGCGGAAATCACGCGCATTTTCGATACCGTACGCGACGCACTCAACGAAACCGCCTGAGACCTGCGCGGCAGCCCGAGGCTACAGCTGCGCTGTGTTTCCGGTTTGCTGCACAGCCCGCTGCAGGCGTTCACGCTGCAACTGCACCTGGATCAGCTTTTCGTTTTGCCTTGTCATGGCCTCATGCAGGGCATTGCGCTGGCTGAAGATTTGATTGAAAACGCCCCTTTGTTGCAGCGGAAGCACGGTAGCAAGATTTTCCATTGCAGGATAAGGGCTGGTTACGGACGATGCTCCGAGACGCTCTTCGTCAGCCTGCAAGATGGCAAGCAGCGCCTGGTGGGCGGTTTCTGGCGACATTTCTTCGAAAAAGTCGACAATTTCGGCGAACAGGTATCTGGCCATTTTTACCGAAGCGGCTGGCAAAATCTTCGCCAGAGTCTGGATTGCCAGCAATTTTTCCTCATCAGCAAATTCGGCAACATGATCCAAAATCGTTCTGCCATCGATTTTCAGGTAACGCACCCATTCTGCACCCGTGTCACCGATGCCAATGGCATTTTCCAGCAGGCGGGCAAACTGTGAAGGTTGCAGGTTCGTGTAATGACGCACCAATTTTTGCAGCAGGAGTGGACGTTCTTCATACGGAATTTTTTTCAAGGCATTGCGCTCGATTGCCAGCAGAACCTCGAATGATTCCACCTGTGGTAGTGCCATGCAGAGCCCCATGAAGCAATCGAATTGTTCGATGCTGCGCAAGCCGATGGCGAGGATTTCCTTCAAGACCTCTCGCTGCAATGCGGGCGCTGGCAAACGTTTCCGGTCGGACACCAGCTTGGCAAACAGTGGCGAACGATTGTTTTTAGGGCATTTCACATGGTAGTGGGCCGTAAGCCGGTACAGCGACAAATCATGGTCCTGCACATCAAGGCGTTCGAGATGCTCTGCGATGCAGCCACGTGCAAATCGAATCTTGTGATCTGGTTTGACTCCTTGACGTTCAGATGTCCAAGGTATTGCCGGATGAATTGCGTATCGAGCCGTGAACTGTCCGGGTCATCGATGCCAAGGGCAAAAAATCGTTTGAGGTAGGTGGTGTCTGCTGGCAAACCATTCAACCGGCTCTGGCCATATGCCATAACCAGCATGCTCATGGCCTGGCGCTGTTGCCTTGCCCACTGGAGTGCTTGCTGTCCATCAGGTGCCGCGGCAGTGGCCCACGACTGCACCTGTGTCAAATGATCCCGTGCCATGCAGATACTGAACTTTTTGAAGTCGAGCAATTTACGTTCGTTTGCCAGCAACGGCAAGTCGCCAAGCTCCCATGCCATCCTGGCCAGCACTTTTGCCTGCACAGCTGGACTCAAGCGGCCAAACGCTGTTTGCAATTGCGACCACGCCGGCATGTCGTGGCGCTTGAACAAGACGGCAAGCATCATCCATTGATGAAAAATCGTTGCGCTATCGAAGGCATCGTGTCTTTGGACAGCGTCGAATGCCGCAGTGCAGATCGCCTCCATTTGCTGTTCAAGCAGCCGATCCGGCGCGCCGAGTCGACGTGCGCGAATGATCGTAAGCTGGTTCCAGGTCAAGGCGGCCAGCTGCTTGCCAAGATGCCGATGCAGTGCAAGACGAGGCGAGTACGCCTGCTTCGCCCACGCGGCGCCGGAAATGGTTGCGCCGCAAAGAAGGTTCTTGAAATCGTCCCAGCGGCCAAGCAGCACGTTGAGCAGTTCACTGTCGCGGAAACAGGTAAGCGTTGCTCTGGCCCAATTGTTGAGTCCAGCCTCGAAAGACGCATATTGGCGGAAATCGCTGCTCGCTTCCCAGCACTTGCGGGACATTTCCGAAAAATCACACAGTGCCGGTTTGTCCAATGACTTGATTATTTCGGGTAACAACTCTCCCGGAATCATTTCGAAGGTTGTCACTGGCAAGCCGGGCGCCTGTATCGGCTCCCGAACATGGCAGCGCGGCTGGCGTTGCGCTGCGGGTGTGTGCGCTGTTGCGCCGCTGCGTGTTGCGGGGGGATTGCCGCTGCCAATTTCTGCAGTGCCGGGATGGCAAGCTGCAGGGTGGGCCGCACTGGAGGCAAAGCGCTTGCGGGACGAAAATGGTTCTTCGGCTGTTCGTTTCATCATGCTTTCCCAAAATGGTGGCTGAATTGCCATCCATGGTGAGAAAGATTAGTAACCGGTTCCCGGCTCCGGTTCCCGGAACTGAGCCGGTTCAATGTGCTTGCGCCATGAAGACATCACAGGCTTGGCCGGCCTTTTGCATATCGATCCCGCTGGCGGCAAGTTCGCCTCATGCTGCAGCCACCAGGCGCAAGCGGGTGATTTCCGATGGCGCGCCAAACCGTTTTGGCGGACCCCAGTAGCCAGTGCCGCGGCTGGTGTACACCCACAGTTTACCCAGCCGGGCCAGCCCTGCGGTATAAGGCTGCTGCAAACGCACGAACAGGTTCCATGGCCAGAACTGGCCGCCGTGGGTATGGCCCGAGAGCTGCAGATCGAAGCCGGCATCGGCAGCGCCCTTGGCTGAACGTGGCTGATGCGCCAGCAGCACGCTGGTGGTCTGGCCGGGCGCGCCGGCGATTGCCTTGCGGGCATCGCTGCGCTGGGCCAGATCGAAATGGTGGGCACTGTAATCGGTAATGCCGCCGACCACCAGTTCGGCGCCATCATGCTGAAGCACCACATGTTCATTCATCAATGCCTGCATGCCCAGGCGTCTGAATTCGGTCATCCATGCGCTGGCGCCGGAATAATATTCATGGTTGCCGGTAACCACATAAGTCCCGTGGCGCGAATCGAGTTTGCCCAGCGGCGCGGTGTGCTGGGCCAGCTGTTTGACGCTACCATCGACCACATCGCCGGTGATGGCGACCAGGTCGGCGCCGAGGCCATTGACCCGCTTGACGATGGCTTCCACATAGCGGCGCTTGATGGTCGGGCCGACATGGATGTCGCTGAGCTGGATGATGGTAAAGCCGGCCAGCGCCGGCGCCAGGTTGGAAATGGGGATATCGATATCGACCACGCGCGCGAGTCGCCGGGCATTGAAAAACCCCACCAGCGTGACGGCCAGCGACAATGTCACCACGACCGTTGCGGAATTGGATGCATAGACAGGCGGCAGCGCGGCCATCACGCCAAGTACCCCCTGCACGATGTCGCGCAGCAGGGTCATCACCAGCAGCGAAGAAAACCAGCCCATCAGCAGTGAGCCGGCCCAGGCAATGCGGTCGCCTTGCCGGTGGCTCACGCGCAGCGACCCGCTAGCCAGGCTCAACGGAATCAGCAGCGTCGAGAGCAGCAACGCCAGTACGGCCAGCAGCAGGACAGGCCAGCCGTACCAGGTAATGCTCAGGGGGACCGGCAACAGCGATGGCAGCAAACGCCAGGCAATGTAGCCATGCAGTGCGGCGAGGATCAGGATGACAAACAGGAAGCCGCGCAGGGAACGTCTGGGACGATTCGCAGAAGGATGGGGTAATGCATTGGTGCCGGGCATGTAATTCCTGTGGGTTCGACACGGCAGGCGGCCGAATCTTGTTGCAGGAAATACATATTGGACCGAAGTCGGCGAGTTCAACCGTGTGCCGAACGGTAAATCACAGGGGCGGATCGCCATGCTGACAACGTCAGCCAGCAATCCACCCCGGTTTCTGCTCGAGCCGGTGACTAGGGGGCCGGCTATGCCCCGAAATTCCGGTTTGAAAAGCTGCTTAGCGGCGGATGCCGCCATGACGACGGCAATCGCCAGCCAAGCGCTTCATGGAGCCGTCACGGCAGCGAACCATCCGGCGCGGTGGGTGACGCATGTCGCGACGGTCGACGACCTGGTGCATGGCACCAGCCGGAACGCTGACTGCAGGCGCAACGCGCTCGCCAGTCTGGGCCGCTGAAGCCTGGGTCAGTGGGCTCATGGCAGCAATCATTGCAAGTGCGCACAATAGTTTTTTCATTTTTTATCCTTTGAGATCGCCTGGAGCGGCATGTCGATGAGTGGTACTGGCTGCGATTGAACCGTGCAGATTCATTCGCACAGCAACGTTTTCATTGTTGCAGTGTTTTGATCTTACACTTCATATTTCTTAAAACATTGGCTTGGTTCAACATTTGACGGGAAATTTATACTAATTGGTAAGCAATTGTGAGAATGCCCTATTGATGCCTGTCAATCTATTGCCCGTAGTCCACCATTTACCTTGTTTCACCGGTTATGCTGCGTCCAGTTCGATCTTGGGTTGCCTTGCAACATGTAACGGATCGTAAGACAGGTCAACCATTCGCAGCAGGCTGGCGTTCTTATCCTCGTTGCATGGGAATCAGCCCGGTCTTCATTAATCATCAAAAGGAAACAGACATGAACAAATTACTCGCAGTGTTGATCGCCGGCCTTTTCGCTACCTCGGCTTTTGCCCAATCGACCGTCACCACCACCACCCCGACCGACAGGGCAGAAACCAAGGCCGCCAAGACCGTGAGCAAGGCTGATGCCAAGCAAGCAAAGGAAGAAGCCAAGGCCGATGCCAAAGTAGAAAAGGCTGATGCCAAGGCTGACGAAGCCAAGGTCAAGGCAGTTGCCAAGGCACACAAGGAAGTCGTCAAGGCGGAAGTCAAGGCTGACAAGGCACACACCGCTGCCGTGGTCGACAAGACCGAAGCTGCAAAAGACAACGCCGTCAAGCGCGCTGAAGTCCGCAAGGATCTGAAGGAAGCTGCAGTCAAGTAAGGTCATTGTCCCGCTGGTCCGGGACACTGCTTGAACGTGTGCTGCAGCTTGGCACATGAAAAAAAGGACAGTTGC
>JBPBPY010000270.1:0-11246 GCA_050954505.1 Janthinobacterium lividum | reverse complement strand
CGGCAAACACGCGATCGGGCTGCGGATGCCAATGCAGTGCCAGGTTCGACCACACCAGATCGGCACAGGCGGCCTCGAATGGCAGGCTGGCAAAATCGGCGCACAGCCATTGCGCTTCGGCGCCCAGGCCGACACTGGCTCCCAGCCTCGCCGGCAGCCATTTCCCCAGCAGGCGGTTCACCGATGACTGTGCCGCCTGCTGGCTGCGACGGGCTTCGTCGAGCATGGCTTGCGAAGTATCGATGCCACTCGATTGCACGCCAGGGTAGCGCTCCTGCATGACCGCCAGGTCGGCACCCACACCGCAGCCGGCGTCGATGACATGGCGCGGTGCAAGCTTGATCAAGTCAAGGCGTTCGAACATGCGCATGGCAATTTCACGGCGCAGGAAATCCGACGCTGCAATGCGGGCTGGATTGCCGAACAGCTTGCGCACGCGTTCGAGTTCGATCGGCGCCGACAACCGGGCGCCGGCCAGGTCTGCCGCAGCGGGCAGGCCATCGAGAGAGGAACGGGAAGAAGAAAAGGATGGGGAAGACACGAAATGGATAGCCGGTTGATTGAACAGAAAAATGCCGTCACGCGGTGATGACTGCGCCATGGTTCGTTGCGTGCCGCAGCAGGTCGCAAACTGCAAGTGCGCGCCGTGTCATGCCTGCCTGCTGCGAAATGCGGCCAGCACCAATTGCCGGTATGGCAATGCATGCCCACCATGAAACCACGCAATGGCAGTCCCGGCTTTCCATTGCAGCACCGGTGCAGCGCCGATGCTGTCCTGCTGTGGCATTGGCGATACCGTCACCTCGCTGCAGCGTTGTGCCAGCGCCGGGTGGCTGGAATAATCGGGCTAGTTTACACGCCCGGAGCCACGCATGCATCTGCCCGCCATTTTCCACAGCCGGTTTGGCCGCATGCTGGCGCTACCGTGCTGCTGCGCTCTGTGCGGCCAGGCCGCCAAAGCGGTCGTGTGCGCAGGCTGCCGGCTGCGCTATTTTGCCGCGTCGGGAGACCATTCCGATGGCGGCAATGAACAGAGGCGCCGTTGCCCACGCTGCGCCATCGGCCTGTTTGCCGACCCTGCGCTGGCGCCTGGCGCAGCAAGTTCGCGCAGCATCGAGTGCGGCGCCTGCCAGCGCGACAATCCTGCCTACGATGCCAGCATCGCGGTATGCGACTATGCCGCGCCTGCAGACCATCTAGTGCTGGCCTTGAAATTTGCTGACCAACTGGCCCTCGCACCGTGGATGGCGGCCATGCTACGCGAGGCACTGCTGCGTGTGCCGGCAGCACATGCCGTTGCGCAGTCTGGTCTTCAAACCACGGCGCATGCCGCCCTGCAGCCTGGCTCAGGAAAAACCACGAGTACCGGTGCGCCGTCATTCCCTGCCAAGGCGGCAATCCTGCCGGATGTGCTCATTGCCGTGCCGCTCGGCCAGCGGCGCCTGGCTGAGCGCGGCTATAATCAGGCGCTTGAAATCGCCCGTCCGCTGGGGCGCTCGCTGGGTGTGCCGGTGCTGGAAAAGCTGACTGCGCGGATTCGTGAAACGATGGCCCAGACCCTGGTGCCGCCAGCGCAGCGCGCCGTCAACATGCGCGCCGCCTTCATGGTGCGACAGGCATCGCAACAAGCGGTGCAAGGATTGCATGTCGGCGTGGTCGACGATGTCATGACCACCGGCACAACCCTGGCAGAAATGGCAGCGCTGCTCAAACGTCATGGCGCCAGGCGGGTGACGAATTTTGTATTTGCCCGCACCAAGCTGGAATAACCCGTTGGATTTTTGTCCCAGGAGAAGCCTTTGTTCCACGTCGTTCTTGTCGAACCAGAAATTCCGCTCAATACCGGCAACATCATTCGCCTGTGTGCGAATACCGGTGCACAGCTGCATCTGGTTGAACCGCTCGGCTTTCCGCTTGACGACGCCAAGATGCGACGTGCCGGCCTGGACTATCACGACTATGCGACCATGAAGGTGCACAAGGACTGGGACGCCATGCTGGCCAGCGAAGGTTTCGACCCGGCGCGCATGTTTGCCATGACCACGCATGGTTCGACGCCGTTTGCCGCGATGGCATTCCAGCCGGGCGATGTCTTCGTGTTTGGCTCGGAAACCCGTGGCCTGGCCACTGCATTGCGTGAGTCATTTGCCACCAGCCAGCGCATCCGTCTGCCGATGCGGCCAGACAACCGCAGCCTGAATTTGTCCAACACTGTCGCCGTGGTCGTGTATGAAGCGTGGCGGCAGAATGCCTATGCCGGCGGCGCTTGAACAGCTGGCAGCATTTTGATGCCGGCAGCAGTCGCAGCATACCCGGCAGTAGCAGGCAGTGGCTGGTAGCGGCAAGGTCAGCAAGCGGCAGCAGCATTGCCAACAGCGACAAATGGCGGTACCGGTCAACATCGTCAACGCAGCCTCACCTGATCGGCAAAGCTTATCTGTGCGCAAATGAGCGCCTGTCTTGAATTGTTATAATCCGCCGCCCAGCTACTTCTCAGGAATCATCATGACATTACGCGCAGCCATTCCCCTGGCCCTTGTTCTGGTTTCGGGCGCCGGCCTGAATACACTTGCCACAGCCCATGAATTCAAGCTTGGCAACCTGGAAATCGGCCATCCTTACGCCCGGCCGAGCGTGCCTGGGCAGTCGACGGCTGCAGCCTATCTGTCGCTGGAAAACAAGGGCGCGGAAAGCGACAAGCTGGTGGCGCTGGAAAGCGGTGTCGCGAAATCGGCACAAGTGCACACCATGGCGATGGATAACAACATCATGCGCATGCGGGAAGTGGAAACGCTGGAACTCAAACCGGCGGAAAAAATTTCCATGAAACCAGGCGAAGGCTATCACCTGATGCTGATCGGCCTGAAATCTCCGTTAAAGCAGGGTGACAAATTTCCGCTGACGCTGACATTCGAAAAAGCGGGAAAAGTCGAGGTGATGGTATTTGTCCAGGACAAGGACGCATCCGCAGCACCGGTCAAGCATCAGCATTGAACCCGTAGCAGCACCAGCCCGACAATTCCGCTGGCAGAGTGCTTGCGGGCCTACTGCGCCGCGTGCGGGTTCCTGACCCGGGCCAGCAGTTTGCTGGTCGAGCGGTCGTGTTCGAAGGCGATTGCCACTGCCTGGCCGCCATAGGCTGAAATGGCCACGCCTTCGGGAATTTTTTCCATGTCGTAATCGCCGCCCTTGGCATAGATGTCTGGGCGTGCCGACATCAATACTTCCAGTGCCGTATCTTCATCGAAAGGCACGACCAGGCTCACCGACTCCAGCGCTGCCAGCAATGCCATGCGGTCATCGCAGCTGTTCAATGGCCGATCGTCACCCTTGCCCAGGCGCTTGACCGATGCATCGGTGTTCACCGCCACCACCAGCGAGCCACCGAGCGCACGTGCCTGGGCCAGATACGTTGCATGGCCGCGATGGAGAATATCGAAGACGCCGTTGGTCAGCACCACCGGGCGCGCCAGCTGCTGCATGCGCAGAATCAACTCGGCGCGTGGACAAAGCTTGTCCTCGAATCGAGGACCGGCATTGCCGGGTAAGACCTCGGGCGACAATTCAAGCCGCCTGCGTGACCGGATCGAAGCCGGCCGCCCCCTCGGACGCCCCGGCAGCAGCCAGGCGGCCAACGATTTCCTTGCGGAAGCGATTGAGTTCCTGCACCGTGGCAAAGCTGCGTTCGAACAGCAGGGACATGTTGTGCAGAATGCGCTCCACCACTTTCTTTTCCCATTCGCCGTCAAAACGGATTTGCGTATCGAGCCAGGCTTCCAGCCATTCCGGATCCGGCAGCCGGCTTTGCACCGTGTCGTTGGGGAACAATGCCTGGTTGACGTGCAGATTGGTAGGATGCAGAGGTTTTTCGGTGCGGCGCGCCGAAGCCATCAAGACACCGATCTTGGCAAATGCCGCACGGGCAGGATCTCCCACCTCGACCAGCGCCTTTTTCATGTAGCGCAGATAGGCGCCTCCATGACGCGCTTCGTCCTGGCTGATGATTTTGTAGATCTGCTTGATCACCGGCTCCGAATGCCAATCCGATGCACAACGGTACCAGTGATTCAAACGGATTTCGCCGCAAAAATGCATCGTCAAGGTTTCCAGCGCCGGCGCCGGATCGAATTCGAAACGCACATTGTCGAGCTCTTCTTCGGTCGGCACGAATTCCGGTTTGAAGCGGCGCAGGTATTCCATCAAGACGAGCGAATGCTTTTGCTCTTCAAAAAACCAGACCGACATGAAAGCGCAAAAATCGCTGTCGCCGCGATTGTCGCGCAAGAACATTTCCGTGGCAGGCAAGGCAGACCATTCAGTGATGGCATTCATCTTGATGGTGGTCGCCTGTTCGTCGGTTAGCTTCGAGCCGTCGAACTGATCCCATGGAATATCCTTGTCCATGCTCCAACGGACTTGCTCAAGCGATTTAAACAGTTCAGGGTACAGCATACGCGCGCCTCGGAAATCGGATTAACACGCGATTTTACCAAAAATCCCTCATGGCACGCAGCAAAGCGCCTTTTCGCAAATCGCTCTGGCACCGAAACGGCATTCTTTCCTGTTTGAAATCTTCATGACTGGAAACGTGAATTGATCAGTCACAATGTCTGGCTTCCTGCGGCAATATCCGGCTTGGCGGCGTCTGGAGCGCTACGGTTTTCATGAAGAGCGCCTGCGCTCGGGCCAGGCAAATGCGCAATAGCTCCTGCGCCGAAACGGCAGTGCTGCTGCCCAGGCCAGGCGTATGGATGGCATGGTTTACAAGGTGAGCGCGCTCCGAACCATAGTCAAACCGGCGGCGCCAAGACCAGTTCTGTCATGCCCTCGGCAATTTCGCGCTCGCCCATGACGGTGTGGTCTGCACCACGTTTTTCCAGATGCAGGCCCTCGGCGCTGGAATGGGCGCGTGCGACGATATGCAGGGCAGGATTCATTTCCCGCGCGCGCTCGATGATCTGGCCAGCCTCCAGCGCATCGGGAATGGCCAGCAAAAGCCAGCGCGCCGTGGCGATGTGGGCAGCTTCCAGCATGCCGGGTGCCAGGGCGTTGCCATACAACGCCGGGATGCCATCGGCGCGCAAGGCATGCACCACATCATCATGATTTTCCACCACGATGAAGGGCTTGCCCTGCTCGCCGAGATTGCCGGCGATCAGGTGGCCGACGCGGCCAAAGCCGATCAGCACGGTATGCGAGTGCAGCGCCGGCCAGGTGCGGTAATCGGGTTCGGCGGGACTGCTCGGCAAGGCCGTGCCTTCACGCTTCTGCAGCCAGGGCCTGGCGCGCTTGAGGGCGAAGAACAGCAGTGGATTGATCAGGATCGAGAGGATCGCACCACCGAGGATCAGGTCGCGGCCGGTATCGGGCAGCAATCCCAGCGACATGCCCAAGGTGGCAAGAATGAACGAGAATTCGCCGATTTGCGCCAGACTGGCAGCAATCGTCAAGGCGGTCGACAAGGGATGGCGAAATGCCAGAACGATGAGCAGCGCAGCGATCGACTTGCCGACCACGATGATCAATACGGTGGCCAGCACCAGCAAGGGTTCACGTACCAGGATCGATGGGTCGAACAGCATGCCCACCGAGACAAAAAACAGTACGGCAAAGGCATCGCGCAGGGGCAGCGACTCTTCGGCAGCGCGGTGGCTGAGGTCGGACTCGGCCAGGATCATGCCGGCAAAAAAAGCACCGAGCGCAAACGAGACTCCGAAGATGTATGCCGAGCCCAGCGCAAAACCCAGCGCGATGGCCAGCACGGCCAGGCGAAACAATTCACGCGAGCCGGTTGCCACCACACGCTCGAGAATCCAGGGAATGGCGCGCCGGCCAATGACCAGCATGACCACCACGAAAGCGACCACCTTGCCCAGTGTGATGGCCAGCGTCATGAGCAGCTCGCCAGTGGAAATGGCTGCGCCGGTGCCGCCAAGCACGCCGCTGAGCGCGGGAATGAGCACCAGCGCCAGCACCATGGCAATGTCTTCGACGATAAGCCAGCCAATCGCGATCTGTCCGCGCTTGGTCTCGAGCAAATTGTTTTCCTGCAGCGCTGTCAGCAGCACCACGGTACTGGCAACAGACAGTGCAAGCCCCAGCAACACGCCCTGGCCGATGGTCCAGCCAATGGCCAGCGCCAGGCCGATGCCCATCAAGGTGGCAACGCCAATCTGCACCAGTGCACCGGGGATGGCAATGGCCTTGACCTTCATCAGGTCTTTCAGCGAAAAATGCAGGCCAACGCCAAACATCAGCAGGATCACGCCGATTTCCGCCAGCTCCTGGGCCAGACCGGAGTCGGCCACGAACCCGGGCGTAAACGGCCCGACAGCGATGCCGGCCACCAGGTAGCCGACCAGCGGCGGCATGCGCAATTTCTGCGCGATCGAACCGAAGATGAACGCCAGGACCAGACCGCCGACGATGGTGGTAATCAAAGGGGTATCGTGCGGCATTGGCTGTTTCTCCCGATGGTGATAAGCATGGCCGTAGCCGCGTAGATGGCAATGGAAACGCCAAAGGGTTCCGCTTTTCCTGTTCATTCGAACAGCTTCAGCAGGGATTGCCATTGTAACGCGGGAACTGGATCCGACGGCAGCTTGATGATTGCTGGTCGAACGCATGCAGGAATTGCCGGCAATGTCGCAGTTTGCCCAAGTGATATCTTGCCATGTCGCTGTCTAGCCGTTCGCCGTGCAGCTGCTGGCGACTTTGCTATCCAGTCATTTCACTAGTCGATTGGTGGTGATTCAGCCCTCAGCGTTTGCCGCGCAAACAAGGCAATCAGACAATCAAGCAGTCAGTCAGGCAGTCAGGCAGTCGGAACGACCGCTTGTACAAAAGTAGTATTCCAGATACATTTTGTAACGTCGCTTACCGTTGCTGGCTTTCCTGACGTTCATTGCTGAGGTGTAATGACGTTATGCCCACGATGGGCAATACGGAGAAGATCATGAAACGAATTCTGAGTGTTGTAGCGGTCCTGGCTGCCGGTGCTACCCTGTTTGCCGCCGCGCCAGCCATGGCACGCGTCGATGTGGGCGTCAGCATCGGCGTGCCGGGCGTGTATGTACCGCAGCCGGTCTATGCACCAGCGCCAGTCTATGTTCAGCCGCGCCCGTTCTACGCGCCGCCTCCGCGCGTGGTGTATGCACCCCAGCCTTACTATGCACCGCAACCGGTATGGGTTGCACCGCGGCCGGTAGGCGACTGGCGCGCCCGCGAGTGGCGCGAGCGGCACCGTTATGCACATGGCTGGGGTGACCGCGACCATGATGGCGTGCCGAACCGCTATGACAGCCGGCCCCATGATCCGCGCCGGTATTGATGAAGGAACATCCGGCAGCGTGGTTGCCCAAGGTGTTTCAAAGCACGAGGTTCGGGGTTGAAAGTCGAAGAATGAAGACAAAACAAGAAGGGCCGCTCAAGCGGCCCTTCTTGTTTTAACGTCTGTTTTAACGTCTGTTTCAACGTCTTGTTTTGGCGTCTTGTTGCGACATCCGGTTTTTCCCGATTTCCCTGCCCTGTCCTGTCCTGACTGCAACCGATCTGTCCTCTCAGCGTGGAGCAGTTTTTCCACGGATGGATCGGGAAGGAACCAGGGGTGCGTCAAACCGGCGCCGGTGCATTTGGTGTCAGCGGTTCGGAACGCGATGGACGCTTTTCCGGAATGCCATACTTGGGCGGGCGTGGATCGATGCCATCCATGATGTCGTTGACCTGGTCGGCATCGACGGTTTCCCATTCCAGCAGTGCCTTTGTCATTGCTTCGATCTTGTCGCGGTTGGCTTCGAGCAGTGTACGGGCCAGCGCATACTGACGGTCCAGGATGCTGCGGATTTCGATGTCGACCTTTTGTTGGGTTTCTTCCGACACCGTTTTCGAACCCATGTAACCACCCTGTCCGTCTTCTTCATACACCATGGTGCCGAGTGCTTCGGACATGCCATAGCGTGTCACCATGGCGCGCGCCAGCTTGGTTGCACGTTCGAAGTCATTCGAGGCCCCGGTGGATTTCTGCCCCATGAAAATTTCTTCGGCAATCCGGCCGCCAAACAAGATGGCGATATCTTCCAGCATCTTGTCCTTGTACATGTTGACACGGTCATGCTCGGGCAATTGCCAGGTCAGGCCGAGTGCATAGCCACGCGGCATGATGGTGACCTTGTGTACCGGATCGGCCTTGGGCAGCAGCTTGGCCACCACCGCATGACCGGACTCATGGTAAGCCGTATTGCGGCGTTCATCTTCACGAATCACGGCAGAGCGGCGCTCCGGCCCCATGATGATCTTGTCCTTGGCGTCTTCGAAATCCTTCATGTCGACGAAGCGCTTGTTGCGGCGGGCTGCAAACAGCGCGGATTCATTGACCAGGTTGGCCAGTTCGGCACCCGAGAACCCGGGCGTGCCGCGTGCCAGCACATTGGCTTCGACATCCTTGGCAATTGGCACCTTGCGCATGTGCACATGGAGGATCTGCTCGCGGCCACGGATATCCGGCAGGCCGACCATGACCTGGCGGTCGAAGCGGCCCGGCCGCAGCAGCGCATTGTCAAGCACATCGGCACGGTTGGTGGCGGCGATGACGATCACGCCCGAGTTGGCTTCGAAGCCATCCATTTCAACCAGCAATTGATTGAGCGTCTGCTCGCGCTCGTCGTTGCCGCCACCCATGCCCGAACCCCGCTGACGACCCACGGCATCGATTTCATCGATGAAGATGATGCAGGGCGAATGCTTCTTGGCGTTTTCAAACATGTCGCGTACACGGGAAGCGCCGACGCCGACAAACATTTCAACGAAATCCGAACCGGAAATGGTAAAGAAAGGTACCTTGGCTTCACCGGCAATGGCACGCGCCAGCAAGGTCTTGCCGGTTCCGGGAGGACCGACCATCAGCACGCCGCGGGGAATGCGGCCGCCGAGCGACTGGAACTTGGTCGGGTCGCGCAGGAAGTCGACGATCTCGCCAACCTCTTCCTTGGCTTCATCGCAGCCAGCCACATCGGCAAAGGTGACCTGGTTGGCTTTTTCATCCAGCATGCGCGCCTTGGATTTGCCGATCGACATGATGCCGCCCATGCCACCACCGCCACCCTGCGACTTCTTCATGAAGAAAATCCACACGCCGACCAGCAGCAGCATCGGAAACCAGGAGATGAACAGTTGCGACAGGAAGGATGGCGACTCCGGCTGCTTGACATCGAACTTCACGCCGTTGTTGACCAGATCGTTGACCAGGCCGCGGTCCAGTGTCGTGCCGGTCGCCTTCAGGGTGGTGCCACCATTGGTGACGACGACGATGCTGTCGCCGGCAATCACCGCTTCCTTGATGTTTTTCGCCTTAATTTCCGCCAACAGGTCGGAATAGGCAATCGGCGTGGCCGATGGCTCGCTGCCGCCGCCACGAAATTGCGAAAAGCCGATGAACACCACGAACATGATGGCGGCCCAGAGCGCGACGCGGAAATACTTTGGATTCAATGAAGTCTCCTGACAGGTCTTAAGTGGACTGCGTCGTTGAATCACGGACGGGCCGCAACTCCGGCGCCAGGCTCTCTGGCAATCCACGCACATTATTTGCACTACAACAAACTCGGTACCGGCAATACCGTTACGATGAACAGGCCTTGTTTCATTGCCCACTCGAGGCCGACGATCCTCTTTTCCAACGCCGCCAGTCGAAGCGGACGAATGGAAAAAAACCACCGGAATTGCGCCGGGCGGACGAAAACGATCCGCCAATCCTGCCGCCTTGCTTGCTTACCTGCACCACTATACGCAATTCGTGAAAACCTGCTCGTTATCGCACAGAAAATCCGTGCAGGCACTGAATTACAAGCCTGTCTTTGTGTACCAAGTGGCAAAAAATCCATCGCTTGCCACTCACTTGCCACTCACTTGCCACTCACTTGCGGGCATCCCCGCCATTTTAAAGCCCGTAGCGTTCAATTTTGCCGCAATTGTTTCCTTACAACATCAAATATTTCGCCAAAAAATTGCGGAAGCGTTAAAGTATGTAAATTGGCGTGCACGGCATATTCCCAGGAACAGGAATGCATTTTTTGTTGCAATGCCGTATATTCGTTCGGAACGACCGTTTCGTTTTTCCATCCTGTTTTGCCTGGCCCACCATGCGCCGGGTTCGCTTGAAAAGCCGGCCATGAGCTTTCTTACCCTAGATCTTAATTTGCTGCGTGTCTTTGATGCAGTGATGACCGAACAAAATCTCACGCGTGCTGCCGACCGCCTGGCGACCACCCAGCCAGCCGTCTCGAATGCCTTGAAGCGCCTGCGTGAAACCCTCGATGACGACCTGCTGGTACGTACGGCCCACGGCATGAAGCCCACCGCGCGTGCCGATGAACTCTGGCCGGCAGTCCGTCTGGCGCTGTCCGGACTCGAAGCGGCCATTACGCCGGAAAATTTCGATGTCACCGAGTCCAAGGCGATTTTTCGCATGGCCATGGCCGACTCCACTGCGTCGTATCTGTTGCCGTCACTGATGCGCGCCATCAAGCTTGAAGCGCCTGGCCTGGACATTCGGATGCTGACCCTGGCCACCCGCGACCCGCGCCAGATGCTGCTGCAAAGCGTGATCGATATCGCGGTCGGCTCCTTCCCCGGCGTGGTGGCGCAACTGACCGGTGGCCAGGAAGCCTCCACCACGATTCGGCACCAGCGTTTATATACCGGACAGCCTGTGTGCATCATGCGGCGGGACCATCCTTTGGCAAACGAAACGCTGACTCTCGACAATTACTGCGCCGCCCAGCATGCGCTGGTGAGCTTTTCCGGCCGGCCCCACGGCCCGGCAGACGGCGTGTTGAGCGAAATCGGCCGGGTGCGCCGAATCGCCCTGACGGTCAACCAGTTCTTCACGCTTGGCCAGGTGATTGCCAAGTCCGACCTGCTGTCGATCGTGCCACGCCACCTGATTGCCTCCACCGGCATGTCGGAAGTCATTGCCAAGGAATTGCCGTTCGAATTGCCCCCGGTTCATGTCGACATGCTGTGGCATGAGCGCGACACGCGCAATCCTTCGCACCGCTGGATCCGCAATACGCTGAGTTCATTCCAGCATCTGACCCCCGCGGCATAGTCGCCAGCCAACAGAACCGGCGCTGCTGCACCGCGCGAGAGAGCGAGCGGTCCATTCTGGCTGGCCTGCCTGCGCTCGTGGCACTTCCAAGTCTGTCTGAAGCACCAGCCGGCCTGACGCCGCCCGCTTCGCTTGGCAGATT
>JBPBPY010000151.1:0-11349 GCA_050954505.1 Janthinobacterium lividum | reverse complement strand
CTTGAGCAATTGTTCATGCGTGCCCCGTTCGGCCACGCGGCCGCCTGCCATGACGATGATTTCGTCGCAATCCCGAATGGTCGACAGTCGGTGGGCGATGATCAGGCAGCTGCAGCCTCGGCGGCGCAAATTGTCGTCGATTTCCTGTTCAAGCACCGCATCGAGCGCGGAGGTGGCCTCGTCGAGCACCAGTGTGCGCGGATTGATACACAGGGCGCGCGCAATTTCCAGGCGCTGACGCTGGCCGCCGGAAAAATTCATGGCGTCCTCGTCGAGCAGCGCATCGTAAGCCAGTGCTCGCCCGGTAATGGCGTCGTGGATCAGAGCATCCTGCGCTGCGCGCACCATGTCGGCCTCGGGCAGGCTGTGGTCCCACAAGGTCAGGTTGTCGCGCACGCTGCCATCGAACATGTGGATTTCCTGGTCCACGCCTGCCAGGCTGGCGTGCATGACTGCAGCGGGAATTGCCTCGCGTGGCATACCATCGAAGAGAATCTGGCCTGACCAGGGAGCCATCTCCCCCATGATCAGCTTGGCGACAGTGGATTTCCCACAGCCCGAAGTGCCGACCAGGGCCACACGCTGGCCAGGCGCAAGCCGCAGGTTGAAACCGGCAACCAGCGGTGCGGCCAGACGGTTGTAGCCAAAGCAGAGATCACGCACTTCCAGCCATCCCTGCAAACGTGGATGTCCATCGGGGTCCAGGCCTGTGAGGTCGGCGGGGTTGGCGAGGTTGGCGAGGTTGGCGCCGCTGGCGGGATTGCCCGGGTTGGCGGGGTTGGCGCCGGCGGTGCAAAAGCGCAGGTCCAGCGGCGCGCGCAGGACGTCGGCAATGCGGCGCAGGTTGGCCCGCGCTTCCTGGAAATTGCCGGCGATGCCCATGAGGTTCTTGACCGGCGCGGAAAATGCCAGCATCAGGCTCTGAAAACCAACCAGCATGCCGACGGTCATGTCCCCCGCCATCACGCGCAAGCCACCCAGCCAGAGTATCGAGACAGTGATCAGTGCAGAAACCAGGAACGGCAAGGCTGCCAGCATGTTGGTGATGCCATCGAGGCGCAGATTGATATTTGCCACCTTCGCCTGCTGGCCACTCCAGCGCTGGAAAAAGTCCGCTTCCGCACCGCCGGCCTTGATGGTTTCAATGCTGCGCAGGGCGCCGATCAGCCAGGCCATCAGCATGCCATGATCGGTTTGCCATTGCAGGCTGGCATCGGCGCGCAGGCGCGCCACACCCTGCAAGGCCAGCACGTTGACCATTGTCAGCGCCACGCCGATAAGGGTCATCGTGACATCGTAGGACAGCATGATCAGCAAAGTCAGCACCATGGTCAGCAGCGTCATCGAGTCAGTGGCCAGATTGCCGCACAACAGTTGGGCGACGCGGTCGTTGGCACCGACCCGCTGCAGCACGTCGGCTGCATGGCGCTGCTGG
Source organism: Janthinobacterium lividum (assembly GCA_050954505.1). GTDB lineage: Bacteria > Pseudomonadota > Gammaproteobacteria > Burkholderiales > Burkholderiaceae_D > JAQGMO01. Next base: position 9,914 of record JBPBPY010000151.1, on the reverse strand, counting down.
AAATAGGGCACCGGCAGGCGCAGCACATGCCAGAAGAAGCGCGCTGACCAGGCCATCGCCAGGCGCAGTTCCAGACGCAGCAAAGCCTGCTGCTGTATCCAGGTCAGGGCGCTGCGCAGCACGGCCGTCAGTGCCATGCCCAGCAGCAGCGGCTTGACCCAGCCGTCGAGCCGCTCGATCAGCACGCCGTCGACGAATACCCGGGCAAACACGGGAATGGCAAGCGTTGGCAATGCCAGTGCCAGGCTGGCGATGAAAATCAGCACCAGGCTGGCAAGAACCGGTTCGAGCACCGCCACCGGCCTGGTCTGCCGGGACTGCGGCTGGAAGTCCGGTCCCGGCTGGCAGCACAGTGCCACCCCGGTATAGCCTCGATCGAAGGTGTCCCGGCTGATCCGCCGCGGGCCGCAGGCCGGGTCATTCAGATAGACCCAGCGGCCACGAAGACCCTCCAGCACAAGGAAGTGGTTGAATTGCCAGAACAGGATCAAGGGCACAGGCTCTTCGTGCAAGGCGTCGATATCAAGCTTGCGGCCGCTGGCAAGCAGTCCATGCGCGCGTGCCGCATGCAGCACATTCGCCGCCGTGCTGCCGTCGCGCGAGACACCGCAGTCCAGTCTCAGCTGTTCCAGTGCCACCGCGTTGCCGTAGTGCGCCAGCACGATGGCCAGCGACGCCGGACCGCACTCGACCGCATCGTTTTGCAACACCGTGGGCGTGCGCCGAGGACGCCGGGCAAAGGGGTCGGCCAAGCGCGTCACGGTGCGCAGGCTATCCAGGCAACGCAAACACCGCAAACAACACATGCGGCACATGCGGCAAAACCCGGAAACGCCATGCCAGGCAGACGCCGTGCACCGCTGGCCAAGGTCTTGCAGTGGGTGCAGCCTGTGGTGGCCAACCAGGCTGCCCAGGCGCGCCAGCATGGCAAGGAAACCTGCCATCACAGACCCAGGCCCTGGCGCAGCATCGGTACCACCAGACTCACGGGACGGCGGTTTTCAATCACCACGGTGCCGGTCACCAGGGTGCCGCTGGAAAGCTCGACCTGGGCACCGCTGCGCGAGGACCAGCGATAGCCGCTGCGGGTGGCCGGGTCGGGCAGCAAGGTCACCTGGACCGCGATGGGCGGCCCTTCGCTGGTCATTTCGCGAATCAGGCCGGGATTGTCGAAGGTCGCCTTCATGCCTTGTTCCGTGGAAGGAAATTTGGCTACCGTCGAGACACTGCCGACCAGATAGCCAAACCGTTCCTTGCGTGACGTCGCTGGCGAAACCTGGGCCCGCATGCCCGGCTTGATCAGCTTGGCGTTCGATTGCGGCGGCAAGTACAGCATCGCCTCCAGCGCACCATGATTGACCTCGACGCTCAAGACCGATTGACCCTTGCGCACCACATCGCCCTGGTAAGCCATCATTTCCACCGCAATGCCGTCGAAGAGGCTGACAATGGTCGAGGCCAGCCGATGCTCCAGGCGCAGGCGCCGCAAGCCGGCTTGTGCTTCTACCTGGCGTGAACGCAGCACAGCCAGCACGCCGGCGTGCGCCGGCGACGCTTCCAGCGCGAGCGCGCCAGCATTCGCAGCGCTGATTTCCACTGCAATGCGCTCGAGCAGCATTTCCTGCTCTGCAATGGCTTGCTCGAGCACGGGCTGGGCGATGTGGCCCAGCACCTGGTTTTTCAGCACAGGCTGGCCGACCTGAAAGCGCGGCAGGTCGATCACCAGTCCCTCGCCAAAGGTATGGATGTCGGAGACGCCACCGTCACGGATCAGGATGCCGCGGCCGCTGACAACGGTTGGCAAGCTGCCATAAAAACCCCACACCACGGCAGCGGCCAGTACCAGGCAGAGTGCCAGCAAGGCAACCCAGGTGCGGGGTCGGGCGCTGTGCAGGAGTTGATCAAGCCGCTCCGGTGCCACCAGGGCTTTCAATGCGGCTGGTCGGAATAAACGCTCATTCATGACACCTCCCCGATCGGTGCTTTTGAAGAGGGGAATTAAATCAACCCTCTTGTTGCACTTTGTAACGAGGAAACGCGACAAGTTCCATCACGGGCAGCAATACAAGACCTTGCCATGGCGGCAAGCTGTGACATTGCCACCGCCATGATGAAGGAGAAGAATTGCGGAAAAGAATCGAGTGAGGAAAGTCGCGAGAGGAAAACTGCGTGAAGAAAATCGCGCGACGAAGACCGGCACGCTGATCGCGCCATCCCTGGTTGCGACAAAAATGGCACCTCCGTAAAAGCCTGCGCAGCAGGAGCCGGCAAATTCCTAGAGCAGGTCCTTCAATTCGCGCGCTGGCGGTTCGGCTGATTGCGGGGTCAGGGTTCCTGCGGCTGCAAGCCATTGCAGGTCTTGTTCACTTAACTGCCGGCTTTCACGCTTGAAACGTTGTTCAAGCCGTTCGAGGGCTGAAGGCGGGACAGGCTGGCGCTCGTAGGCGGCGGCAAGTTCGGCCAGCATGTCGTCAAGCTGGCGTTCTGCATCGTCGGAGGGAGGAAGATTGGGCGTGGTTGTCATGAATGAGGTCCTTTTATGATGAGCAACCGCGCGCAGAAAATGGTTCCCGGTTATTGCTGATTGTGGCAAATTTTCTGTGCGTTTTCAGGACTTTTTTTGACGATTGTGGCTACAGATAAACACGCATGTCTTCAGTGAGCTTTTCCTTTCCTCGTGATAAGCGGCTTTTCACCGTTCCAAGTGGCAACGACAGCATGCTGGCCACTTCTTCCATGGACAAACCTTCCACCTTGATGAGCAGCATGATTTCCCGCATGTCGGCGGGCAGGCGGTTGATAGCACGGTCGAGAGCGCGAATCGTTGCCATGTGCTCGAAGTGCACCTGAGGATCGGAACCGGGCGAGGCTGGCGTATCGAGGTGGGCAGCTTCGTCGAGTTCGACTTCGCGGTTGCGCGCCGGCGAACGGTTGTGATGGTTGCGTGCCAGGTTCAATGCGATGCCCAGCAACCAGGTGGAAAATTTGGAGTCGGAACGAAAATGGGGCAGGCTGCGCCAGGCAGCCAGGAAGGTCTCTTGCGCGAGTTCTTCCGCATCATCACGATTTTTGACCCACTTGAAGAGGAAACGCCAGACCTGGGCATAATGCGCCTTGGTCAAATTGGCAAATGCCACCTCATCACCTTTGCGCGCATTTTCTATCCAGCGCTGCGCTTCGAGCGCGACAATTTTATTCATCCCGGTCACCTCCGTGCACGCCGAGCAACGGTTTTGTCCGCGCGCTAAGCACTAAGTAACAAGGCTCGATGACTAGTTCCATAAACGAACGGAAATACGTTTTTACACAAGCAGCAGCAGCATTGGTTGAATATCCTTGAATGCCTTCAGTGAAATTTCGTCTACCGGTGAAGGCAGGATGTTGTCCGGCATGCAGGCAGGGCACCTCGCTGCACACAGCGCTGGAAAAGGCGTTCATCACGCGGTTATGCGAAGCACGCAAGAAATGTTAGTCACTGCTAATGCGGATTGTCGGCTCCTGCATTGTTGAGTAAATTCAACTTTCATCGACCCGGGATTCGCCATGCACAGCGACGAGAAAAACGCCATCCAGAAAGCCTACTTTTACCTCAGCAATGGCGCTTTGCAGTCTGCCAGCGAGGTCTTGCAAGATGTTCTCACGGGAGACCCCGAGCATGCCGATGCCTTGCAAATGCTGGGCGTGGTATATGCCCTGAGCGGCAAACCGCGCCAGGCGGCAGACCTGCTGCGCCGTGCCAGCGAACGCGCCCCCGAGAACGGTGCCCTGCTGGCCAATCTGGCGCGGGCTTCCTGGGACTGCGGTGAAATCGCCCAGGCGGCGCTGGCCTGGGACCGCGTCATTGCGCTCGGCAACGCCGATGCCGATGCCTGGTCCGATCGCGGCACGGTATTGCGCAGCCTTGGCGGGCGCGAAGAGGCGCTGGCCAGCCTGGAGCACGCCATCCTGCTGCAGCCCCACCACCTGGCGGCTTGGACCAATCGCGGCAATGTACTCCATGAACTGGACCGTTTTGACGAAGCGCTGGTGTGCCATGAAAAGGCGCTGACGCTGCAGCCCGACGACGCTGCCGCGTGGATGAACAAGGGCAGCACGCTCGATTGCATGCAGCAGTTCGACGAAGCGCTGGCTTGTTATGAAACGGCGCTGGCGCTCAACCCGGGCGAGGCATTGATCTGGTCCAACCGCGGCGTGGCGCTACGCCATGCTGGCAAGACCGATGAAGCCCTGGCAAGTTTTGATCATGCCATTGCGCTTGACGCAAGTTGTATCAATGCCTGGATCAATCGGGGAACCTTGAAAAATGATTTGCATCAGTATGCCTTGGCAGTGCAGGATTACGATCGCGCCTTGGCAATCGCACCCGAGCATGCCGATGCCCAGTGTGGCGAAGCGCTGGCACGTTTGGCAATGGGCGATTACGAAGTCGGCTGGCAACAGTTCGAAGCGCGCTGGAAACGCAGCGGTGCTGAACCGTTGCGTCATCAGCATCTGCCTCTCTGGCTTGGGGCCGAGGATCTGGCCGGCAAGCGGATCTTGCTGTGGGCCGAACAGGGACTTGGTGACACGCTGCAGTTTTGCCGCTATATTTCGATGGTTGGCGCCAGTGGCTGCACGATCGTGGTGGAAGTGCCAGCCACCCTGCAACGCCTGCTGCAGCAAAGCTTGCCAGGCTGCCAGATCGTCAGCGTGGGCGAGGAAGTCCCGCCTTGCGACTTCCAGACCCCGCTGCTGAGTCTGCCGCTGGCGTTGAAGACCCGCATCGAGACAATCCCTGGCCGCACGCCGTATCTGTTTGCCGCCACCATCGGCAACAATGGCGATGGCGATGGCGATGGCGATGGCGCCGGCAAGCGTGCAAGCGCTGGAACAAGCGAAGGCACAACCGATGTCGCAAGCACTGTCCCCACTGCCGGCACGAGCAGGCCGGCCGACGGTGCCGTCATGACCCGCTTGCCGCGCATCGGCATTGCCTGCTCGGGCAGTACCAGCTATGCCGGCAATCGCCTGCGCTCGATGCCCTTGGCGGCATTTGCGCCGCTGCAAAAAATTGCCGACCTGGTTCTGTTGCAGCAGCAAGTCAGCGCTGACGACGCGATTTTTTTACGCGGCAATGCCGCCATCGTTCATACACCGCATGCGATGGGCGATTTCGCCGAAACCGCTGCCATTGCCTGCACCCTGGACTTGATCATCAGCGTCGACACTGCGCTGGCGCACCTGGCGGGCGCCATGGCATTGCCGGTCTGGGTATTGCTGCCCTGGGCCTGTGACTGGCGCTGGCAGGCACAACCCGATACCTCGCCGTGGTACCCCGGCATGCGCCTGTTTCGCCAGGAGCGCAGTGGTGATTGGGATGGCGTGATTGTCAAAATTCTCGGCGCGCTGGCCGAACTGCAAAAGTCGCGGCGCTGAAAACCAGTGGTGCAGTGTCCTGGCACCACTGGCTTGCCGCCCTCAGCCGATCTTCTGCACCGTGCTTTTCATGGTGTCGCTCAACTCCTTGTTGATGGAACTGCCGACCGAAGCCGTGATGGTATAGGCCGACATGTTGTACTGCAAATTGACCATGTCCGGCACACTGATGGTGCCGCCGGTGCCGACACTCTGCAGCTGGTCGTACAAGGTCTTGTCCGCTATTTTCAAATTCCTCATGACGGTGGTGTTGGTGTCGGCGAGGGTAAGATAATCTGACATGATGGTTCTCCAGTGAAAAAACGGTGGCTACTTTTTTGGTTCGGCAAGCCGGTCGACAAACAGGGTGCGCAGGATGGTCAAGGCCGATGACACAGCCTGCACGGCGGATACGATTTCCAGGTAGCGCTGGCGGTCATTGAGCAGCCGCCGCTGCGCCTCCAGGCTCTTAAGCAACAGCAGCAAATCATCGATCATGGTTTTGCGCAGCGTGTTGTCATGATCTCCAAGCAGCTTCTCTTCCAGGTCAAGCATGATGTTCAATGGTGGCATGGTTTACCTCATCAGGCGGATACGGCGTTTTCCTTCAAAGACGACTTCGCCGTCGCGCACCGATAACAGTGTCTGGCCGTCGATTTCGCCACCCTGGTTGATGCGCTCGCCACGATTGGTGACGATGTACGGCACCGGTCCGCTGACAATGGCCTGCACGCCCACCGGCAGACGCTGGTTGCGCACTGTGGGAATGCCGTCGCTGACGCTGATGTTGCCATTGCCGATGCTGGCGCGGATTGGCACGATGTTGCCGTAGTCGCGGGCAAACTGCACCAGCAATGTTTCCCAACGGGCAGTCTCTTCACTGTTGAGCTTGCCACTCAACACCACTTCCGGCGCCTCCTGCACATACGCCAAGCGTTTGTCGAGCCTGGCTGCACCGATGCGTTCACGCAGCCGCTCGCGCAACTGCTGAGGCAGCGCAACCTGGGAGACGATGTTGCGAATGCCAGGGACATTGCCTTTGAGTTCACGCATGACCGTCTCCACCGTCGCCGCATCGATAGCACCGCCTGTGAGGCGCAGGCTGCCGCCTCCACTGGCTGCTTCGGCGCGGATGACGGCATTGCCGGCGGTGCGCGCGGCGAGGAAGCGGTTGGCTGCCGCCACCAACTCTTCATCGACCGTCACATGGGCCGTTGCCGCCGGCGTGAGCAGCGCCAGGCCAGCGCTCAACTCCTGTTTGTCGGCATTGGTGCGTACGGCACCAGTGACGATCCAGTCACCGCTATCGTCACGGGCAACGGCCAGGTTTTTCCCGTAAGGAAGGATCTTCAGGTAAGCCGTAATGGCAGCCGGCGCCACCGGTTTGGGTTGCGTCAGTACCGGTGCCGTCACTGCGGCAACCACGCTGGCGCGCCGCTCCTGGTTGTGCTCGGCCATCAGCCAGTTGACCAGCACTGCGGCCACAACCGCAAAGGCCAGGGCTGCGCCGACGATGCCCATGCGCAGGAAGTTGCGCCGCGGTGCTGCGCCCTGCCCTTGCGCCAGCACCATTGCGCCCGCCGGGGAATCGCCCACCACCACATTGCCTGCTGCAGCTTGTGCAGACCGCTCGTCCTGCGCCGCCTGCGCATCCGCTGCATCGTCCTGGTCATCGTCGTCGGTGCCATCGCCGTTCGGTGCAGGCAAGGCGCCAGGCGCTGGCGCGATCGACTGCATGTCCGGCCATTCGGCGTCGGGGTCGTCGACCGTGATCCAGATGCCACCCAGCTCGATGGCTTGCCCGGGCGCGAGCGTCATCGAATCGGTAAAGTCGTTGCCTGCGGCATCGGACAATTCCCGGTCCAGCGGTTGAATGGTGATCTGTCCGCCTTCCAGGGTCAGGATCGCATGTTCCTGTGCAATCTTTGGACCGGTCAGGATGATAGTGCACAGGTCGGAAGTACCAAGCAGGTATTCGCCTTCGGCAAGCGCCAGACGGCTGCCGGCTTGCGGACCATACAAAACCCTCAGCTCGACGCGCAACTCAAGCCCGGTGTCGGTGTCGGTGTCGGTGTCGGTATCAATATCAGTATCGGCGGACATGGTTTGATTCCTTGTTTTCCACAACTTCAAGCGTGCAACACCATCATCGCTTGCCATCGCGCGCTGGCCGCACTCAGACCGTTTCCAGCCATCGCCCTGCAAGGCGTTGGCGACAAGGGTGCGGCATGAAAAACCGGTCAGCGGGTGCCGCGAATGACAGCCTGTGCTGGTGGCGTTTCCCTAATGAATCACTAACAACTGCCCATGCCGGAAAGGCCGGGAGTACAATCGGCTTACTGCAACGTCAACTCCTTGTCGATGAACATTCAAAGTGAAACCTTGAACGACATCCTGGTGCTCAGGCCCTTTGGCCGGCTCGACAGGACCACTGCGCCCGAACTCGAGGAGCTGGTGCGGGGTGCGCTGGAAGATGGCTCGCTGCGCATCGTCTTTGATTTTTCGCTGATCGATTACATGTCCAGCGACGGGCTGCGTGTGGTGCTCAACACCGGTAACCGCCTGCGCGCGGTGCAGGGCCGCTTTGCCGTTGCCGGACTGGGAACCGACGTGCGCGCATTGTTCGATGTTAGTGGCGTGTTTTCGCTCTACAGCGGCTTTGAAACGCTGGACCAGGCAATGGACCATGTCCGTGCTGCGCCACCGGGCGATCAACCCCGGCAGCAGCGCTGAAGCGCTGGAAGCGCTTGAAGTGCCGGAAGCGTGTGAATCGCTTGAAGGCCTTGAAGCAATCGCGACAGGATGGTTCATGCAGACCTCACAATTCAATCCGCGCCAGTGGCTGGATATTGATTTCGGTGGTCAATTCCTGATAGGACAATACCGGCAATTCATATAATTCCTGTTCGATCATCTTGCGCATGTAGCGGCGAATGTCCATCGACGTCAGCAGCACCGGCCGCTGGGCCGACAAGGCCAGGTTGCCCACCGCACGCTTGATGTTCTCCACCAGCTTTTTCGAGGTCGCCGGATCGAGTGCCAGATACGAGCCGCCCGACGTCTGGCGGATTGCCCCGCGCACCGTGTCTTCCACCGTCGGCGCCAGCAGGTAGGCCGGCAACACGTTCTGGCCACTGGAATACTTGTGGCTGATATGGCGTTTCAGGGCCACGCGCACATATTCGGTCAGCATCACCGAGTCCTTTTCCTTCTGGCCCCATTCGATCAAGGCTTCCATCACCGCGCGCACATTGCGGATCGACACTTCTTCACCGACCAGGCGCTGGATGATTTCGGCAATCTTGTGGATGGGCAGCACGCGCTGGACTTCCTTGGCCAGCTCGGGAAATGCGGTTTCCATTTCCGACAGAATCAAGCGGGTTTCCTGGATGCCAATGAACTCAGCAGCATATTTCTTGAGCACGAACGCAATGTGATAGCTCAGCAGCTGGGTCGGCTCGAGAAAGGAAATACCGGCGCGCGCCAGCGTCGGCATCAGACGCGCCGGAGTCCACAGGGTTTCCAGGTTAGGCAGGAATTTCTTGTCGGCCTCGAAGGGGATCGCCAGGGCGGTCAAATTCTCGGCGCTTTCGCGCACGAACAGATAATCGGGCCGCAAGCGCCCCTGCGATACCGGAATTTCCGCCACCATGATGGCGTAGACCTCGCGCGGCAGACGGTCGTTGTAGCGCAGTTGAATGCCGGGAAAAATGATGCCGAGGTCGGCATACAGTGCACGGCGGATCTTGATGAGCTCTTCATTGAGCAGCTCGGCGGAAAACGCATTTTCCAGGCCGGCTTCGACGTCGACCATCAGCGGCACGGTCGGGGCAAAGCTGGCGCTGTCGGCGCCGGCCGCCGCAGCACCCTTGGCGCCGGCCCCTTCCTTGCCACCGGTGCCGGCTGCCCGGCCGGTGCCGGAATCGACCACGCGGCGCTCGCTGCGCAGGAAGGTAAAGCCGAGCGTGCCGACGACGGCCGAAAGAATCAGGAACGTGGTGGTCGGCATGCCGGGTATCAGGCCAAAGCCCAGCATGACCACCGAACCGATGACAAACGCCTTCGGTTGCGCCAGCAGCTGTGCACCGATGTCCGAACCGATGTTGGAACTGGTGCCATCCTCGGTCGTCACGCGGGTGACGATCATGCCGGCGCAGATCGACACGAACAAGGCGGGAATCTGCGAGATCAAGCCGTCACCGATGGTCAGGATCGAATACACCTTCATGGCGTCGCCAATCGACATGCTGCGCTGCAGGGTGCCGATCAGTACGCCGCCAAGCAGGTTGACACCGACGATGATCAGGCCGGCGATGGCATCCCCCTTGACGAACTTCATGGCACCGTCCATGGCGCCGTACAGCTGGCTTTCCTTTTCCACCCGGCCACGCCGCCGCCGCGCTTCATCCATGTCGATCACGCCGGCGCGCATGTCGCCATCGATCGACATCTGTTTGCCCGGCATGGCATCGAGGGAAAACCGGGCGCCGACCTCGGCCACCCGTTCCGTGCCCTTGGTG
>JBPBPY010000170.1:0-11361 GCA_050954505.1 Janthinobacterium lividum | reverse complement strand
GATGGCATGCTGTCCTTCCTGCAGCACATCGTCAGCCAGGGATTTTTGCGCAGCAATCACGCTGCGCTGCTGCTGCACGAGTCCGATCCCGAGGCACTTGTGCACGCCATGCTGCATTATGTTCCATCGCTGGAGCCGAAATGGCTGGACCCGGTGAAAGCCCGGGAATTACTGCCCTGAAACCAATGCGCTGCAGTGCTGCAGCGCCGATTCAAGCCAGCGCCTGGCGAAAATCTTCCAGCAGGTCGGATTCGTCCTCGATGCCGACTGACACCCGGATCAATGATTCCGCAATCCCCATGCTGGCCCGGCGTTCGGCCCCCATTTCAAAGAAAATCGTGTGTGCCACCGGAATCACCAGAGTGCGGGTGTCACCGAGGTTACTGGCCGGGATGGCCAGTTTCAAGCAGTTGAGATAGTCGAAACAATCGATGCCTTCCTTGAGCTCGAAACTGAGCAAGCCGCCAAAGCCGCGAAACAGCGATTTCGCCAGGGCATGCTGGGGATGCGATGGCAAGCCGGGGTAATGCACCGCAGCGACCCGCTCATCGGCTGCCAGCATGGTGGCCAGCGCCAGCGCCGTGCTGCATTCCCGCTCGATGCGCAGGGCCATGGTTTCAGCGCCGACTGCCAGGTGGTGGGCCGCTTCAGGCCCCAGAGCGCCGCCAAAATCGCGTAGCGACTTGGCGCGCAGCTGCGCACTGCCCCACTGGATGACGGGAAATTTCCGGATGCTCTCGACAATGTGCGGATAGACCGACCAGTCATACAGGCCGGTGTCGGTAATGGCGCCACCGAGGGCAATGCCATGCCCGCCGATCGACTTGGTCAGCGCATTGATGACCAGCCCGGCGCCAACGGTCTTCGGTTGAAACAGATACGGCGACGTCATGGTGTTATCGACGATGAACAAAATTCCGCGTGCCTTGCACAATGCGCCGATGCGTTCAAGGTCGGCGACCTGGGTACGCGGATTGGCAATGGTTTCGACAAACACGATGCGGGTTGCCGGTGTCAGCGCCGCTTCCACCTGGGCCACATCGGTAGCATCGACCAGGCTGATGCTGGCGCCCTGCAGGTCGACGGTTTGCCACAAGCTGTTGGTATTGCCAAACAAAAAACCGGACGAGACGATATGGTCGCCATGGCGCACCAGCCCCTGCACGATGGCACCGATGGCTGCCATGCCGGTGGCAAAACAGATGGTGGCAAAACCATCTTCCATGCGGTTGACCTTCTCCTCCAGGGCCGTGACCGTCGGATTGCCCTGGCGGCCATAACGAAAGCCGGGCGTCTTGCCCTGGAATACCGAGGCCAGCTCGCGGGCATCGCGATAGCCGAACGCCACCGAAGTGTGGATCGGCTTGTGCAGCGAGCCATGCTCGATCGGCTTTTGCCGGTCGCTGTGCAAAATGGTGGTCGTGAAGCCGTATTTTTTTTGTTCGCTCATGATCGCTTGCCTAGTAGTGAAAATGCCGGTGAAGTGGTCGGTGACGTCGCCAGTGACGGTGCCGGCGAAGTTGCCTGTGACATTGCCTGTGACGTTGCCGGTGAATATGCCGCTGCCCAGTGTATCGATTCGCGGCACCTGCATGGCGAAACGGCGGCGCCGCAAAGAACTTGCGCGCGCCGCCGCTGCGAACCAGCATGCAGGTTCGTGTAAAACCGCCTGCTAGTCGACTTGCGCCAGGTTCAGGTTCAGCTGGGAACGCACTGCATCCTCATTGTCCGGCTTTGGATTGGCGCGTTTCGACTCGATGCGGTCGAGATAATCGCGCGAAATATCGCCAGTGACATACACGCCATCGAAACACGATGCCTCGAAATTCTTCAATGCCGGATTGACATCCGAGATCGAGCGCTTGAGCGCATCGATGTCCTGGTAGACCAGCGCATCGGCGGTCAGCTCGCGGCAGACTTCATCGTCGCTACGGCCATAGGCAATCAATTCATTGCGCGTTGGCATGTCAATGCCATACACATTCGGGAACTTGACCGGTGGCGCGGCCGACGCAAAGATCACCCGGCGGGCGCCGGACTCGCGCGCCATCTGGATGATTTCACGGCTGGTGGTGCCGCGCACGATGGAGTCGTCGACCAGCAGCACATTCTTGCCCTTGAATTCGGAACCGATGGCGTTGAGCTTCTGGCGCACCGACTTGCGGCGGATGGCCTGCCCCGGCATCAGGAAGGTGCGGCCAATGTAGCGGTTCTTGATGAAGCCTTCGCGATAGTCGAGGTTCAGCTTCAGCGCCAGTTCCATTGCCGCCGGACGTGAAGAGTCGGGGATTGGCATGACCACGTCGATGTCGCCGGCGCTGAATTCGCGCCGGATCTTTTCAGCCAGGTATTCACCCATCTTCAGACGCGTGGCATACACCGATGCACCATCGATGATCGAATCGGGACGGGCCAGGTAGACAAATTCAAAGGCGCACGGGTTGAGCGTCGGGTTCTCGGCGCACTGCTGGTTGTAGAGCTTGCCATCGATGTCGATGAAGATTGCTTCACCCGGAATCACGTCACGCAGGAAGTGGAAACCCAGGCCTTCGAGCGCCACCGACTCGCTGGCCACCATGTACTCCGGCCCTTTTTCACCTTCGAAAAAGCCGATGCACATCGGCCGGATGCCGAACGGATCGCGAAACGCCAGCAAGCCATAACCGGCGATCTGCGCCACCACGGCGTAGGAGCCGCGCGCACGCTTGTGGACCTGGGTCACGGCCTTGAACAAGGCCGCCGGATCGAGCGAATACCCGGTGGTGGCTTCCTGGATTTCATGGGCCAGCACATTGAGCAGCACTTCGGAATCGGAATCGGTGTTGATGTGGCGCCGATCGTTCTTGAACATCTCGATCTTCAACTGCTCGGAATTGGTCAGGTTGCCGTTGTGCGCCAGCGTGATGCCAAACGGTGCATTGACATAGAAGGGCTGCGCTTCCTCGGCGCTGGTCGAGCCGGCGGTCGGATAGCGGCAGTGGCCAATGCCGACGTTGCCATTGAGTGAACGCATGTTGCGGGTGCGGAAGACATCGCGCACCAGGCCATTGGCCTTGTGCATGGAAAAGCCGCTGGCGTAGTTGGTTGCAATGCCCGCTGCATCCTGGCCGCGATGCTGCAGCAGCAGCAACGCGTCGTAGATCATCTGGTTGACGGGATTATGTGAAACGATACCGACGATGCCACACATGGTGGAACTCCTTGCGTATAAAGCAAAATATTGCGAAAAACTGCAAAAAAAATTCTGTCATCCGATTTGCGCTGGACAAGCGCCATGTGGCAGAGTCCGCGCCCGGGTTTGCCCCAGGCTGCCACCGTCACACCCACTTGCCGTCCACGCCATGTTTTACGATCGTCGTGTCGTTTTTCGTCTTGCCGTCTCATCGTCTTGCACTGCATGCAAGCCAGTCAGAAATGCACATGGCTTGCAAAACCGCCCGGCAACAGTGGCAACACGCCCAGTGCTGCCTCCTGCGCCATCGAACTGAACTTCGCCTGTTTCCAGAATTCCTGCTGCGGCACCGCGGTCATGCCACACAGCAGCACCGCCGTCAGCACGATCACCAGACCGCGCGCTACGCCGAACAGCGCCCCCAGCCCGCGGTCGACGGTGGTCAGCCCACTGGCCTTGACCACCGCTTCCAGCGCCGAGGCCAGCAACCCCACCAGGATGCGCGTGCCGATGAACAGCACCACAAAGGCGACGATCAGGCGGGTCAGCTCGCCGGGCAGGAAGTCGGGCAGCATGGTACCCAATGCTTCGCCGTAGGCATTGGCCACGACCAGCGCAATCACCCAGCCCAGCAATGACAGCACTTCCTTGATCAAGCCGCGCAGCATGCTGATGATCACGGAACATACCATCACGAACAAAACCAGATAATCAAAAATAGTCATGCTGTTGCAGCAAATGGGTAGCCCGGCATGCGAATTTCAGAGCAACTGCGTCAAGGCAACTGCGCTCGAGGCAAATGGGCATCCTTGCCGATTTGCCCGGTGAATCGCGAGGCCGGCTGGCCCTGCACCAGTCGACCGCCCCATTGCGCCATGCTCAACCCGGCACCAGTGTGCCATTCAAGCCCAGCTTGATCAGACGGGCGCGGGCTTTCTCCGCTTCATCCTTGCTGGCATAGGGTCCCACGCGTATGCGCGTACGGGTACCCGACTCGGTGACCACCTTCTGGGTATACGATTTGATGCCGGCCCCCTTGAGCTTGCCTTGCAATTCATCGATCTTTTCCTGGGTTGCCAGCGCCGCCACCTGGACAATGAACTTGCCTGGCGTTTTCACTTCGCTCTTGTCTGCGGTTTTTTCCACCGGCTTGCGCTCAGTGCCACCTTCGAGCAAGGCGCGGGCGCGCGACGCTTCCCGTGCTGCCTCGCTGCGCTCGGCCAGCTTGCGCTCGGCTTCGCGCTTGCGCTCGGCGTCCTGCTTGTGCTGGGCCATTTCTTCCTTGCGCTCGTTGTCGGCCTTGGGTTCGGCGCGCGCTTCCTGTTTTTGCCTGACGGGTGCCTCATCCACGGCGGCCGGTGCTTTGGCGCCAGGCGCTGCCGGCGTTTCCATCAGCTCTCCATCCTTGTCCAGCCCGGCAACGATGTTGGCGCTTTTTGCCGCACCGCCGTCGGCATTGCCATTCGCGGCGCCTGCGCCCGCAGCGCCTGCTCCACTGGCCGCAGTGCCAGCCGGTGCCGCAGTGTCCGCCGGTGGTGTCACGGCTTCCTTGACCTTGCCCTGGGTCCGCTTGTCTTTCGAAGGAATGTCGATGGCAATGTCGTTGGCCAGCGGCTTTTGTTCAGCATCGAGGATCATTGGCAAGCCAACGATGGCAGCAAGTACCAGGGCGACGGCACCTACCAGGCGCCGGCGTGCGCGTTTTTTCTCCGGCAGCACCGGGTCGGCGCCACGCGTGCGTTTGCCAGGGGCGCGCTTGCCGCGCGATCGCACGGCCTCCGAGTCGCCTTCTGCGCGGGACTGGAACCCGCTTTCAGGCGCATCAGGTTCCTGCTTGGTCTTACGGGAAAACGGAAACAAAGCCATGCGTGGTCAGGTCAATCTGTCAGTGATGTCCGGATTTTCTCGCCAGCATGACGCCGGCAACGGTGAGGAACGATCCGAAAACCACAATTCTATCATTCTCCCCTGCCCGGCTTTGTGCATTTGAGAATGCTTCTGCCGGGGTGGTGAAGCAATTGATGCTGATTTCCGCATCGGCGCCGCCCTGGGGCTGGACACCGGCCGCCAGCAAGGCTGCTTCCAGCCCGGCCGCGCTGGCTGCCCGCGATGACGGCAGGTCGCACAGGCACCAGTGGTCGACGCGGCCTTTGAGGTGGGCCAGTACGCCGGCGATATCCTTGTCGGCCATGGCGCCGAACACGGCATAGGTATAGGGAGAAAATCCCATGTTGTCGAGGTTCTGTGCCAGCGTGGCGGCAGCGTGGGGGTTGTGGGCGACATCGAGGATGACCGCCGGGCGACCCGGCAAGACCTGGAAACGGCCGGGCAGCTCGACCATGACCAGGCCGGTGCGGGCGTCCTGGGCCGAGACCGGCAGACGCTCACGCAGCGCCTCCAGGGCCGCCAGGGCTGCAGCGGCATTGAGCAACTGGTTGGCGCCGCGCAGGCTCGGATAGCCCAGGGCATTGCGGCGCTGGGCACGGCCGCCGTAGTTCCACTGCTGCTTGTCGCCGGAATAATTGAAGTCGCGGCCCAGCAGCCAGAGATCGGCGCCGATCGCTTCGGCATGGGCCACCAGCGATTTGGGCGGCATCGGGTCGCTGCAGATGGCTGTGCGGCTGGGGCGAAAAATGCCGGCTTTCTCAAAACCGATGGCTTCGCGGGTGTTGCCAAGCCAGGCGGCATGGTCGATGTCGACACTGGTGACGATGGCGACGTCGGCGTCGATGATGTTGATGGCGTCGAGCCGGCCACCGAGGCCGACTTCGAGGATCACGGCATCGAGCCGCGCGCGCATGAACAGGCGCATGATGGCCAGCGCCGTGAATTCGAAATAGGTCAGCGTGATGTCGCCGCGCGCCGCCTCCACCGCGTCGAACTGCTCGACCAGCGTGGCGTCGTCGACGATCTCGCCGCCAATGCGGGCACGCTCGTTGAAATCGATCAGGTGCGGCGAGGTATGCAAGCCCACCTTGTAACCAGCCTGCAGCAGCATGGCTTCCAGCATGGCGCAGGTTGAACCCTTGCCATTGGTGCCACCCACCGTGATGACCGGACAATCGAAGCCGATGGCCAGGCGCTCGCGTACCGCCGAAACCCGCGCCAGTCCCAGGTCGATGGCCTTGGGGTGCAGGGTTTCAAGGTGAGCGAGCCAGTCGGCCAGGGTGCGTTGGGGAGCGGTAGAGGTCATCATGTCCAGAGATATATGGCAGCAGTGGTGCGAATAAACAGTGCCGGCAGCGCCATGCAGAAAATAAAAAGCCCGGATCGCGGTGATCCGGGCAGGCAGCTTGTCAGCAGCGGCTTCAGGGGGCCAGGACTTCGACGGCCTGGTTTTGCAGCAGTGCCAGCAAGCGGGCAATTTCCTCACGCATCTTGCGGCGGTCGACGATCATGTCGACGGCGCCCTTCTGCACCAGGAACTCGGAACGCTGGAACCCTTCCGGCAGCTTTTCGCGCACGGTGTTTTCGATCACGCGCGGGCCGGCAAAACCGATCAATGCCTTCGGCTCGGCAATCACGATGTCGCCCATGAAGGCAAACGACGCCGACACGCCACCCATGGTCGGGTCGGTCAGCACGGAGATGAAAGGCAGCTTCTTTTGCGCCAGCTTGGTCAGCATCGAGGTGGTTTTTGCCATCTGCATCAGCGACAGCAAACCTTCCTGCATGCGCGCACCGCCGGTGGCGGTAAAGCAGATGAACGGCACCTTTTGCTCAAGGGCGGTCTGGGCGCCGCGTACGAAACGCTCCCCGACCACGGAGCCCATCGAGCCGCCCATGAATTCGAATTCGAAGCAGGCCACCACCACCGGCAGCGACATGATGGCGCCGCCCAGGACGATAAGCGCATCGGTTTCGCCAGTGGCTTCCATGGCCGCCTTCAGGCGCTCGGGATATTTCTTGCTGTCCTTGAACTTGAGCGTATCGACCGGCAGCGTCTCCTGGCCAATTTCATAGCGGCCCTCGGCATCGAGCAAGGCATCGAGACGTTCGCGCGCGCGAATGCGCAAATGGTGCGAACACTTCGGGCAGACATGGATATTCGATTCCAGGTCGGTGCGGTACAGCACCGTTTCGCACGACGGGCACTTGACCCACAGGCCTTCCGGGATCGAGCGGCGAACGCCGGCATCGGAGCGCTGTATGCGTGGGGGTAACAGTTTTTCTAGCCAGCTCATGGTACTACCTCTCGAGGGTCGGTCGACGGATGCGCAGCATGCAGTGCCGCTGCGCATCGAATGGATGTTGCAGACGTTTGCCGTGCGGGCTACAGGGAGCAGTCACAACCAGGCCGCGTCGCAGTCGTGGGCTGGATTATAAACGTCTTGCCGCGCTGTTGCCACGGCCCGCAGCAGATTAGCCCGTGTCTCGTGGCATCTCTCGCGGTACCTCTGGCGGCATCTCCCGGTTCGTTCCTCGGGCGGTTACAGGCGCGTCTATCAGCGCCCCTGGTCGAGCGCCTGGCGAATGCCGCCGACAAAACGCTGCACCGCCTCCACAGCCTGCTCGCGCGGCGTGGCTTCGAGCTCGGCAATGATGCGGCTGCCGATCACGACCGCATCGGCCACCGCGCCGATTGCCGCCGCCGTGGCGCCATCGCGGATGCCAAAGCCCACGCCGACCGGCAGCGTGACATGCTTGCGGATCGATGCGAGCCGGCGCTCGACATCGGCAATGTCGATGTTGCCGGCGCCGGTGACGCCCTTGAGCGAAACATAGTAGCTGAAACCGCTGCCCAGCCGCGCCACCTGGGCGATGCGGGCATCGGTGGAGGTTGGCGCCAGCAGGAAAATCATGTCCATGCCGCGCTCGCGCAGCAGGGCGACAAACGCCTCGCATTCTTCCGGCGGATAATCGACCACGATGGTACCGTCGACGCCGGCACTGGCTGCCGCCTGCACGAATGCAGCCTGGCCCATGCGTTCGATCGGGTTGGCATAGCCCATCAGGACCACCGGCGTGGTGCTGTCGGTGCGGCGAAACTCGGCCACCATCGCCAGAACATCGGCCATGCCGACACCGAACTTCAATGCCCGTTCACAGGCGCGCTGGATGACCGGCCCTTCAGCCATCGGGTCGGAAAACGGCACACCCAGTTCCAGCACGTCAACCCCGCCCCGGACCAGTGCATGCATCAACGGCACCGTCAGGTCGGGTGCCGGATCGCCGGCGGTGATGAAGGAAATCAGCCCGGTCCTGCCCTGCGCCTTGAGCGCCTTGAACGTCGATTCAATGCGTGACATCAGAGCACCCGCTTGTCATGTTCGGCAACCGTATGCATGTCCTTGTCGCCGCGCCCGGACAGGTTGACCAGGATGATCTGGTCCTTGGACAAGGTGGCGGCCAGTTTGGCTGCATGGGCCAGCGCGTGGCTCGATTCCAGCGCCGGGATGATGCCCTCGATGCGGCAGCAGGTGTGGAAGGCGGCGACCGCTTCCTCGTCGGTGACGGTGACATACTGCGCGCGGTCGATATCCTTGAGCCAGGCATGCTCGGGGCCGACACCGGGATAGTCGAGGCCGGCCGAGACCGAATGGGTTTCCATGATCTGGCCGTTGGCATCCTGCAGCAGGTAGGTACGATTGCCATGCAACACACCCGGGGTGCCCATCTCGAGCGTCGCCGCATGCTTGCCGCTGGCCAGGCCCTGCCCCGCCGGCTCGACGCCGATCAGCCTGACATTGGCGTGGTTGATGTAGGGGTAAAAAATCCCCATGGCGTTGGAGCCGCCGCCGACGCAAGCCAGCACATAGTCAGGCTGACGGCCAGTCATCTCCGGCATCTGCACCAGGCATTCCTCGCCGATCACCGACTGGAAATCGCGCACCATCATCGGATAGGGATGAGGTCCGGCAACGGTGCCGATGATGTAGAAGGTGTCTTCGATATTCGTGACCCAGTCGCGCATGGCTTCGTTGAGCGCATCCTTGAGCGTCTTCGAACCGGATTACACCGCAACCACCTTGGCGCCCAGCAACTCCATCCGGTACAGGTTCTGCACCTGGCGGCGGGTGTCCTCGCTGCCCATGTAGACCACACACTCCAGGCCGAAACGGGCACAGATGGTGGCTGTGGCAACACCATGCTGGCCGGCGCCGGTTTCGGCAATCACGCGTGGTTTGCCCATGCGCTTGGCCAGCAGCGCCTGGCCGATGACATTGTTGATCTTGTGGGCGCCGGTGTGGTTCAGGTCTTCACGCTTGAAATAGATCTGCGCACCGCCGGCGATCTCGGACCAGCGCCTGGCATGATAGATCGGGCTGGGACGGCCGACAAAATGCTTGAGTTCGCTTTCGAATTCGGCCAGGAATTCAGGATCGTTCTGGTAGTGGGCGTAGGCCTGGGTGAGTTCAGCCAGCGCATGGGTCAGCGTTTCGGCGACGAAGCTGCCGCCGTAGGGTCCGAAATGGCCGCGCGCATCGGGCAAGTCGTACGGTGGGGAGGCGGTGGCTTGCTGGCGGTCCTGCTCCGCGGCAGCGTGCTGCGCGGGTGCTGCGGGGTCAGCGGGCGAAGTGCACAAGGCCGGGGCGGCGGCGCTGGCGCGGCTGGTATTGCTTGGAATCATGGCGAGCTTTCATTGGCTGTGGGTCCGGGTCACGTCGGCCAGGCGCACGGCAGCAACAAATGCGCGCATCCTGGCGTCGTCCTTGATGCCCTTGGCGGCTTCGATGCCACTGCTGACATCGACCGCACAAGGGCGTACCTGCACCACCGCCTCAGTGGCGTTTTGCGCGCTCAAGCCACCACTTAAAACGACCCGAGGCGCGAGCTGTTCTGGAACGATTGACCAATCGAAGACCTTTCCGCTGCCGCCATAACCATCAACCCAGGTATCGAGCAGCAAGCTGGAAAACAGCGCGCTGCGTTGCCGGGACAGGAGATCGTATTCTAGCAAATCAGCGCCGCGCATGGCGGGTGTGACGCGGATGGCGCGCAGGAACGGCAAGCCGACGGCCTCGGCCAGCACTGCACACTGCTCCAGCGTTTCATCGCCATGGAATTGCAGCATCGACAGCGGTGCGGCAGAGACGGCAGCCCGCACTTCATCGACACTGGCGTTGACAAACAGGCCGACGGCTGCGACAAATGGCGGCAGGCCGCGCAGCAGCTCGGCAGCCCGCGCCACGCTGACATGGCGCGCACTGCCCTGGTAAAACACCAGGCCCAATGCATCGGCGCCACAGTCAATTGCGGCATCAATGTCTTCACGGCGCGTCATGCCGCAGAGCTTGATGCGTGTGCGTGCGGGTGGATTGTGCATGATCAAGACATTTCATCCGGCCAGGGCTGCTGGGGCAAGCCCCATCCGGCATCATAGTCGACCCGGGCCAGATAAAGGCCGTCGGGCATGAACGTGGGTGCTGCAAGGGCGCGGTTGCGTGAAGCCAGCAAGGCGGCGATCCAGCCGGGTTCCCTGGCACCGTGGCCGACGTACACCAGCGAGCCGACAATGTTGCGCACCATATGGTGCAGGAAGGCATTCGCGGCCAGGTCCAACACCAGCATGTCGCCACGCCGTTCAATGACCAGTTTCGAGAGCGTGCGCACCGGTGATCTGGCCTGGCATTCCACCGCTCGAAAGGCAGAGAAGTCATGCTCCCCCAGCAAATGGCTGGCTGCTTCGCGCATGGCATCGACATCAAGCGTGCGAAACGCCCAGCCAGCGCGGCCGACCAACAGCGGCGAGCGCACCGGATGATTATAGAGCAGGTAGCGATAATGGCGCGCCGTGGCGGAAAAGCGCGCATGAAAGGCGTTGTCGCCAGCGTCGCCCGGATTGGCCAGGACATGGGCCCAGCGCACAGCGATCGATGGCGGCAGCGAGGCATTCACGCCGCGCACCCAGGAAAACGGTGACCGCTGAACCGACACATCGAAATGCACCACTTGCTCGATGGCGTGCACGCCGGAGTCGGTGCGCCCGGCGCAGGTGACGGCAATGGCCTGGCCGGTGAATTTCTTCAAGGCCGCCTGCAAGCGGTCCTGCACCGTATGGCCGTCGGGCTGGGTTTGCCAGCCATGCCAGTTGCCGCCATCGTACTGAATTCCCAACACAATGCGCACCGCGTCAGACGGCGCGGTGGCATGTTCATCGAATTGCTGCGTCACATCGACCCAGCCCTGCTTCAGGACAGCTTTTCTAGCAATTGCCTGGCGCGTCCAGCCTGGTCACTGCTGCCACC
>JBPBPY010000103.1:0-11412 GCA_050954505.1 Janthinobacterium lividum | reverse complement strand
GCGCAGGCACCGATTTCAATGAAACCAGCAGTGGCGGCACCTTCACGCCAGCCAGCGCCGCTTCAAATTCGACCATCTATGTAAGCAACATCAATACAGCGCTGGGCAATGGCACTTCGGTGACGATCAGCACCGCGTCCAGCGGCAGCGGCGCCGGCAACATCACGCTGGCATCGGGGGCGCTGCTGAGTTCGAGCACGGCAGCCAACCTGACCATGAATGCCGATGGCAATGTCATCATCAATGGCAATATCGCCATGGGCACTGGCGCGCTGGCGCTCAATGCCAATGGCGGCGCGGTATCGGGCAGCGGCAATATCAGCAGTTCAGGCAGCATGGGCTTCAATGCCGGCCTGGCCTCGGCCAGCGGCACGCTCAGCGGTGTCATTTCAGGTGGCGGCAATTTCATCAAGAATGGGGCTGGCACGCTGGCACTCAGTGGTTCGAACACCTACACCGGCGCCACCGCCATCAATGCAGGGACCTTGCAGATTGCTGGCGGCGGTGCCCTGGGTGCGGGAAATTACGGCAACCTGATCAGCTTGGGGACGCTCGCCATGCTGGAATATTCGTCCAGTGCGGCGCAGGTGTTTACCGGCGTGATCTCCGGCGCTGGCGGCTTGACCAAGGACACGGCAGCGTCATTGTTGAGTACCACGGCGTCCAATACCTACACCGGTGCGACCAATGTCAATGCCGGGACGTTTTCCCTCAACGCGGGCAACGCGCTGTCGGCCAGTTCCGTGGTGACGATCAACAACGGCGGCACGCTGCGTCTGGATCATACCGACACCTGGGGCGGTGGCAGCGCAAATGTCATCTCGCCACAAATTACCGTCAATGCGGGCGGCACGCTGGCGTCGAATAATTCATTCAACCAGCTCAATGGCTTGACCTTGAATGGTGGCCAGCTGCTGGGCAATGGCGGCTTCAATGGTTCATTCCAAGCGTTTGGCCTCGGCGGCACGATCAATGTCACGGCTTCCAGCTCGATCAACTCGGGCACGGCAGGCAACGGTTTCAACGCCATGACCCTGGGCAAGCAGGGTCTGCTGACCACCACCTTCAACATCAGTCCCGGCGCCACGCTGTCGGTGGCCGATGTCCTGCGCGACAATGGCGACTTCGGTGTCGTCGGTCTGGCCGTAACCGGTGGCGGCACGTTGTTGCTCTCCGCTGTCAACCTTTATACCGGCAATACCCTCATCAATGCCGGAACGCTGCGTATCGGCGGCGCCGGCACGCTGGCCACTGCCAACTACAGCGGCAATATTTCGATTGCCGCGGGCAGCCAGCTTGCCTATTCATCGAGTTCGGCGCAGGTGCTGGGCGGCGTGATTTCCGGCGCCGGCGCGGTAACCAAGGATACGTCGAACGCCGTGCTGACGTTCAATGGCGTCAATACCTATACCGGCGCGACCAGCATCAATGCCGGCACCATCGCCCTGAACCACCTCGGCTCGCTTGCGCCAGCCTCGGCCGTGGCAATCAACAGCGGTGCCACCCTGCGACTGGATGTCAACGATATCTGGAGCAGCGCGAGTTCCACTTCCACTGCCAGCAATCCGGCCATCAGCGTCAATGCGGGCGGTACCCTGGCATCGAACAATTCCTTCAACCGTCTTTACGGGCTGACGATGAATGGCGGCCAGTTGCTCGCCAATGGCGGCGCGGGCGCAACACTGCAGGCATTTGAACTGGCAGGCACGGTAAACGTGACTGCTGACAGCGCCTTCGTCTCCGGCGGCACTGGCAACGGCAAGAACACCATCATGCTGGGGCAGGCCAATTCGCTGGCAACCACGTTCAACGTCAGTGCCGGCACCCGGCTTGCGATTGGCAATGTGCTCACCGACTACAACAATGGCTCGTCCGCTTCATCGACCGGGTTGATTCTCGGTGGCGCGCCAACCGGTTCGTTGCAGCTGTCTGCCGCGAATCTCTTAAGCGGTGGCGTCACCATCGATTCCGGCACGCTGGCCTTGAATGCCGTCTCGGCACTGGTGCCAGGCGCAGGCATCATCATCAACAATGGCGGCACCTTGCGGCTGGATGTGTCCAACGTCTGGGGCAGTGGTGCCACCACGGTGGTATCGGCACCGATCGCCGTCAATGCAGGCGGTACGCTGGCCTCGAACAACTCCTTCAACCAGATCAATGGCCTCACGCTCAATGGTGGCCAGGTGCTTGCCAATGGCGGACTTGATGGCGTCTCGCAGGCATTCGGGCTGGGTGGCACCATCACTGTGCTGGCCGACAGTGCAATCGTCTCCGGCAGCAGCGGCAATGGCTACAACGGTATCAACCTGGGCAAGCTGGGCACCGCGACCACCACATTCAATGCCAGCACTGGCGCCACGCTGCAGATCAATGATGTGTTACGCGATAACGCCAGCTTTGGTCAAGCCAACCTGGCGCTCACGGGCGCCGGCACGCTGGTCTTGAATGGCGCCAATACCTTCACCGGCACGACGCTGGTCAGCGGCGGCACGCTGTCCATTGGCGGCGCTGGTTCACTGGGTTCCGGTCTCTACAATGCCGGCATCACGCTGGCATCAGGCACTGCGTTCGACTATGCGTCGAGCGCGGCGCAAACCCTGGCGGGCGTGATCTCGGGGGCCGGCAGTGTCAGCAAGGATACGGCAGCTTCGGTGCTGGTGCTCGCCGCAGGCAATACCTATACCGGCGCCACCAGCGTCAATGCCGGGGTGCTGGCCCTGGCCGCCGACAACGCCGTGTCCGCCAATTCAGCGCTGATCATCAACAATGGTGGCACCGTGCGGCTGGACAACTCGAGTATCTGGGGCGCTGCGAATACGGTCGTGCTGTCGCCGCAGATCACGGTTCATGCGGGTGGCACGCTGGCTTCGAACAATTCCTTCAACCAGCTCAACAACCTGACGCTCGATGGCGGACAACTGGTGGGCAATGGGGGCCTGAGCAGCGCCTTGCCATCATTCGCGCTGGGCGGCACCGTCAATGTCACTGCTGACAGCGCGATGGTCTCGGGCAGCACTGGCAATGGCTTCAACGCCATCAATCTCGGCAAGACCGGACTTCTCACCACCACCTTCAATATCGCCGCCGGCCGGACGCTGGGCAGCGTCGGCCTGCAGGACAGCAATGCCGGTGCCAGCAGCCTGGCGCTCACCGGTGGTGGCACGCTGGTGCTCGGCGGCCTCAATACCTTCAGCGGCAATACCACCCTCAATGCCGGGCAGCTGCGCCTGGCATCCACGGGTGTGCTGGGCGCAGGCAATTATGCCGGTGCCATTTCGCTATCGGCCGGCAGCATGCTCGATGATGCATCGACAGTGGATCAAACCCTCGCTGGAGTGATATCCGGCGCCGGGTCGCTGAGCAAGGGGGCCGGCGCAGCGTCGACGCTGACATTAAGTGCTGCCAACACCTATGGCGGTGCCACCACGGTCAATGCCGGCCGCGTCGTGCTGGCAGGCGCCTGGACGCCCTCAGGTGGCGTTGCCGTGACTGCGGTTGCCACAGGCGCTGCGCTGTCGGGCAACGGTGTCGTCACCGCCGCCAGCCTGCAGACCAGTGGCGGTGGCACGCTCAGCCTGAGCGGTGCCAATCAGGTCGACACGCTGTCGGCAACCGGCACGATCGGCAGCCTGGCGTTTTCCGACACCCGGTCGCTGACACTGGGCTCGATTGCCTCAACCGGTATGCTGTCCTTGCTTGCCAATGGTGCCAATTCGGACCTCACCATCGCCGGCAGCGCGCACGTATCGTCGTCGGCGGCAGGCGACGCTGTCACGCTGGTGGCCGGCAGGGACTTCCTCAACCTGGCCGGGGCCACGGCATTATCGACCACCGTTGGCCGCTGGCAGGTGTATTCGACGCGGCCATCGAGCGACCACTTCGACAATCTTGATAGCGGCAATACGGCAGTCTGGAATGCCGGGTTTGCCAGCGCAGGCGGGTCGGTCAGCCAGGCCGGCAACCGGTATGTATTCCAGTACCAGCCCATCTTGACACTGGCCACCACCGACGTGGTGGCCAGTACCGGTGACAGCGGCATTGCCACTGCCGTGGCCAGGGCCTACAAGGCCCTTGGCGTGGAGACCGGCGTAGCCGGCGCCTACGCTGCCGACACCGTCGGCAGTGCCTACAGTGGCACGCCGCTGGTTACTTCCACCGGTGCGGCAAATGATGCCGTTGCCGGCAGCTATGCGGTCACTGGCAGCAGCGGTTCGGTGCTGGCCTTGAATGGCTATGGCCTGCACTTTGCCTCGGCCGGTGTGCTCACGCTTTCCGACGCCGTGCTGCCGGCAGGCGCCAGCACCGGCATTGCGGTTGCCGATCCCCTGCACGCGGCGAACGCCGGTACGGCTACCGCTGTGGCCAGTGCGGAGCAGACGCTCGCGCAGCAGCAGGCCTTCCTGGCGCCGTTCAGTTCGGCCATGCTGCCGATGCAGGCCGCGATGCGCCAAGGTTATACCGACATGCCGGCAAACCAACTGGTTGCCGTCGACAGGATGGACGAACTGGTTCAGGAACCCTTGAGCGCGCCCGACGCATCATCGGCGGGCAAGCCGATAACGCCGGCACTCAAGATGAAGACCGCATGCACGAAGTCCGACGTCAAGGGGCCGGCATCTGCAGGACTGTCGGACGCTTCGAATGGCTGTCTCCGTACGCGCTGAAAAAGACAAGCAGACAAATTAATTTCCTTATAGAATGTTTTCATTGAGAAATATTTCTATGTGATCGATGTGAACTACGTCTACCGATTGGTTTCAAGCGAATGCTGCAATGGCAGGATAGCCGTCGCCGTGGACGCGCGCTCGAAACGCAAGCGCGGTGGCGTGACGTATGCCGCGCTGACAACCATCCTGGCCAGCGCGTTGACAGGGATGCTGTCCGACACGGCTTGGGCGGCCCCCATGGGCGCCCAGGTGACAGCCGGCGCAGGCGAGGTCAGCCAGGCTGGTACGCTTACCACTGTGCAGCAGTCAAGCAAGAACCTGTCGGTGAACTGGAGCAGCTTCAACGTCGGTGCCCAGGAGACCGTCAATTTTGTCCAGCCCTCGGCCAGCGCGATTGCCGTCAACCGCATCAGCGACATCGGCGCCAGCCAGATCCAGGGTCGTCTGAATGCCAATGGCCAGGTGTTCCTGATCAATCCGAACGGCATCCTGTTTGGCAGCACGGCACAGGTCAATGTCGGCGGCATCGTTGCCTCGACGCAGGACCTGGTGTCGGATATCAATGACCCGGTGCGCCGTTTCAGCGGCAACGGGACGGGGAGCGTAACCAACCTGGGCACCATCCATGCCGATGGTGGCTACGCTGCGCTACTGGCCAACCAGGTCGGCAATCAGGGCGTCATCACTGCGCGTCTTGGTACAGTGGCCTTGGGTGCGGGCAATGGCGTCACGCTCAACTTCCAGGGCGACGACCTGATTGGCATCCAGGTCGATCGCAGTACCTTTGCCTCGCTGGCCCGCAATGGCGGCCTGATCGTGGCCGATGGCGGACAGGTCATGATGCGTGCCGGGGCGCGCGATGCCCTGATCGGCAGCATGCTCAACAACGAGGGCGTGATTGAAGCGCGCACGCTGGAAAACCGCAATGGCACCATCGTGCTCTCGGCTGGCGGCGCCCAAGGCGGCGTCCACATTGCCGGCCGCATCGATGCCAGCGCAGCACAGGGTGGCCACGCCGGCGCCATCCTGATTGGTGGCCAGAACATCGATCTGGCCGGGGCGGTACTCGATGCCAGTGGCAGCGCTGCGGCCAGCGGCGGCACGATCCTGATCGGTGGCGCGGCCCATGGCGCGGCCATCAATGGCTTACGCACCGCGGAGTCGACCTCCATCGACAGTGCCACCAGCATCAACGCCAATGGCGGTGGCGGGACAGTTGTGCTGTGGTCGAACCAGAACACCAGGTTCGCCGGCGACATCAAGGCCGGCGATGGCTGGGTTGAAACTTCCTCGCATGGCATGCTGACTGCGAGCGGACAGGTGAGTGCGCGCGAATGGCTGCTCGATCCCAGCAATGTGACCATCGCCGCCGGTGCCGGCAGCAATCTCAACGAGACCACCACTGGCGGCACGAATACACCGTCGGCCGGCGCTTCCTCGTCAACGATCTATGCCGCCAACATCAATACCGCACTGACTGGTGGCACGGCGGTAACCATCAGCACCACCTCCACCGGCAGTGGTACGGGCAACATCACCCTGGCGGCCGGTGCGGCCATCAGTACCACCAATGCCGCAGCGCTGACCCTGAATGCCGATGCGAACATCATACTCAACGGGAACATTTCCCTCGGTACCGGCGCCTTGGCGCTGAATGCGAATGGCGGTTCGATATCGGGTGCCGGAAATATCAGCAGCGCCGGCAGCAAGACATTCAACGCCGGCCTGGCATCGGCCAGCGGCACACTGTCCGGCGTCATTGCCGGCACCGGCAATCTCGTCAAGAGCGGTGCCGGGACGCTGGCACTCAGCGGCAGCAATACCTACACCGGCACGACCACCATCAATGGCGGCACCCTGCAAGTTGCCGGCGCCGGAACGCTTGGCAGCGGCACCTACAGCCGGGCAATTGCCATTGTGGCAGGCGGCCTGCTGGACTATGCTTCCAGCGCGACCCAGATTTTGTCCGGAACAATTTCCGGCGCTGGTGGCTTGAGCAAGAATGCCTCGGTGTCGGTGCTGACACTGGCAGCGGGCAACAGCTATACCGGCGCCACCACGGTGAATGCGGGCACCCTGGCACTCAAGGCCGGTGTCGCGATCGCAGGGGGTTCGGCCGTGACCATCAATAACGGTGGCACGCTTCGCTTCGACGTCACCGACATCTGGGGCGTCAACAACAGTACCTCTGCAACACCGGCGATCACCATCAATGCCGGTGGCACCCTGGCTTCGAACAACACCTTCAACCGTGTCAATGGCTTGACCATGAATGGCGGCACTCGGCTGGCCAATGGCGGCAAGGATTCGGGTTTTCAGGCGTTTCAACTGGCTGGCACCGTCAACATCACAGCCAACAGCAGTTTCGTTTCGGGCAGTGTCGGCAATGGCTACAACAACATCGCCCTTGGTCAAGCCAACCTCAGCAGAGTCACTTTCAATTTCAGTCCCGGCACCAGCCTGAGCATCTCCAACAGACTGCGCGACTACATCGGCACCGCTACCGCGCCGGGACTGGTGATGAATGGCGCCGGCACGCTGGACCTCAGTGGCCAGAGCAGCTATACAGGTTCCTTGACCATCAATGCCGGCCTGCTGCGCATCAGCGGCGCCGGATACATCGGTTCGGGGAACTACGGCAACACCATCGCACTGGCAGCTGGTACGCTGCTCGATTATGCTTCCAGCGCCAATCAAACCCTGTACGGCAGCATCTCCGGTGCCGGCGCCCTGACCAAGGATACCAGTGCCTCGTCGGTGCTGACCCTGGGCAGCAACAATACCTACACAGGTGCGACCACGGCCGGTCTGGGAACCCTGGCCCTGGCTGGCTTGAATGCCATTTCCATCAACAGCCCGGTGGCCGTGAATAACGGCGCAACACTCAGGCTGGACTGGACCGATATCTGGGGTGCGGCCATCAATCCGATTTCCACGCCGCAGATCACCGTCAATGCCGGTGGCACACTGGCATCAAACAACAGTTTCAATGTACTGAGCGGGCTCAACCTCAATGGCGGGACCTTGCTCGCCAACGGCGGATTGCGCGCCGAATTCGAAGCATTCGGCCTGGCTGGCACGGTCACCGTCACTGCCGACAGCAGCATTGTCTCCGGCACTGTCGGCAACGGTTTGAATGCCGTCAGTCTGGGCAAGAATGGCTTGTTGACGACAACCTTCAACATCAGCGCCGGCAAGACACTTGGCAGTGCAGTCGGTATCCTCGACCATGGCGACTTTGGCGCCACCAATCTGGTGGTCACAGGCGGCGGCACGCTGCTCCTCAATGGCTTGAACAAGTACACCGGCACGACCACGCTGGATGGCGCAACGCTGCGCATTGGCGGCGCTGGCGTGCTGGGCGCCGGCAGCTACGGTGGCGCAATTGCCATCTCGGGGGCGAGCGTGTTCGATGCATCGTCCAGCGCCGACCAGGTGCTCTCGGGCGCCATCTCGGGTGCCGGAACCCTGCTCAAGAACGGCAGCGCCGGGTCGACACTGACATTGGCTGGCGCCAGTTCCGGCAGTGGCGTGCTGCAGGTCAACAACGGTACGCTGTCCCTGGCGGGTTCCTGGACCCCGAGTTCAGGCAATGCAATGGTCACCGTGGCAGCTGGCGCAGCGATGAACGGCGGCGGAAGCATCAGCGCCAACAGTTTGCAGATCAGCGGTGCCGGCAGCGTCAACCTTGGCGGCGCCAACCATGTAGGCAGCATTGCGGCCAGCGGCACGGCCGCCGAGCTGCGGTTCAACAATGCCCAGTCGCTGGCAGTGGGCAGCATTGCCTCTTCGGGCAAACTGGTCTTGACAGCCAGTGGCGAAAATTCCGACCTCAGCTTGAACAATGGCAGCGTCCTCAGCGCGCTGTCCAGCGGCGACGCCATCACGCTGGCGGCTGGCCGAAACTTCATCAACCACAGTGGCGCGTCGGTCCTGCGCAGTCCAAACGGACGCTGGCAAATCTACTCGGCGGCACCTGCGGGCGATCTCTTCAACCAGCTCGATAGCCTGAATACGGCTCTCTGGAATACCACCTTTGCAAGTGCCAACGGCTCGGTCAGCGCGGCCGGCAACCGTTATGTGTTCGCCTGGCAGCCGGTGTTGACTGTGACCTCGCTTAACCTGGCGAAGACCTACGGCGAGAACAGCACCGCTGCTGTGGCAAGGGCCTACGCCATCAGCGGTGTGCAAGGCGGCGTGGCCGGTGCCTTTGCCGGCGATACTGCCGGCGCAGTCTACAGTGGGCTGCCATCAGTCGGCTCGGCCGGTGCAGGACAAGCTGCCAATGCCGGCACGTATGTCAATGAAGCGAGCGCCGGCTCACTGGTACTGTTGAACGGTTACCGCTTGTCGACGCTCTCGCGCGGAATATTCACCGTTGCCCAGGCGCCTTTGCTGGTCAGCGCCAACAGCGTCAACAAGATTTTCGACGGCCAGGCTTTTGCCGGGGGAAATGGGGTGGTGTTCAGCGGCTTCGTCAACGGTGACAATGCAGCGGTGCTCGATGGAACGCTGCAGTATGCAGGCAGTGCCCAGGGCGCCTCGGCATCCGGAAGCTATTCCTTGAGTGCGGCAGGTCTGAGCAGCCGCAATTATTCGTTGCGCTATCAAGCCGGCACGCTGCGCATTGCTCCGGCTGATGAACTTGCCCAGGTCGCCGTATTGAATGGGGCAACAACACCCGCATCGCTGGCCCAGCTTGCAAGCACCGCGCCGCCCTCGCTGGCTGCAGAAATGGTCTTGGTCAACGTGGCACCCTCCGCCATGGCCTTCGACGCGATCCAAGGCAGCAGCGTCCATGCCCTGTCGTCGCCGGAACCTGCTGTCCAAGGCCGGGCAGCGGTATCAACCAGCAAAGCCGCCCTGCAGGCAAGCTGCGCATCAGCGAGAAGCCGCGCTGAAACGGCGCCGCCCGAAGACCAGGAAAAAGAGCGTTGCGTGGTTGAACCCTGATTTCCTGTGAAACATCAATTGTCGGACAGCATGCTTTGCTACCATGGTTTTTCTACAGGAGAAATCAATGCAAAAAGAATACAAGGGGCGCATCATCGACATCGAAGTCCATCCGCTTGGCCGCCGCTGGGGCTGGACCTATTCGATCGAGGGGCATGATGTGCACCGGCTTGATGAAGCGCCGTGCGAGTTTGAACATGTTGCCGTTGATGAGGCCTACGCAGCGGCATGTGCCTTGATTGACCGTGACCTGTATTGATCTGCTCTGACCGTCTGCCCTGGAAACCCGGCTCAACACGGCCGGCAAGCCTGCTGCCTTGCCGCGGCTCCCGGGGGTTGTCCAACACGACGGTTCCAGTCTGTATTGCCATTGCCAGCCACGCCTGCGAGCGTGAATTCGGCGCCAATTACTCCCTCCAAAATACTGTTGCCAACGAATACACGGTTTGCAGCCGAGCCAATTTGCTTCCAACGAAAGTTGCGTAAAAGAACTTAAACAGTGGAATCAAACATTTACACCGCTTTCTGCATGGAAAAGTTGAAACATATGTTGTTGCATCGATACGTTTAATCGCCGATCCGCT
This sequence comes from Janthinobacterium lividum, assembly GCA_050954505.1. Classification (GTDB taxonomy): domain Bacteria; phylum Pseudomonadota; class Gammaproteobacteria; order Burkholderiales; family Burkholderiaceae_D; genus JAQGMO01. Next base: position 1,208 of record JBPBPY010000103.1, on the reverse strand, counting down.
GCTGCATGATGTGGAAATACAACAGTGATTTCGTAAATTTTACGACCCGAGATGCGCTACTTTTTGCCTGGATAGCAAGTAAAGCCGATAGCAAAAAAATCGCACCAGCGGTTTCCAGCCGAGAGCTTGAAAATTTTTTTAATGCAATGTCAATATCCATAAAAATCAATGGCTTGCAGAGATTTTTCAGCGCTGGCCGATGATGGATTGCAAGCATCTTTAATTTCTTTGAGGAAATTAAAGGCAAACGAAAAAGTTCCATCGGCTTGCTGAAATAAATGCCTAAGTACTGATACACAAGGCTTTTTTGTTGCGAGGCACAAGGTGTTGCGGCGACTTACTTGTATGTAACGGGCTTTTGTTCCTGCTAAGATTCGAATCAACGAAGCAAGCGCTTTGTAAAAGAATGTACAGATGGAGAGGCCGACCTGTAGTTAGCGGACAAAGTCAGTCAGCAACAAGTGGGAAGCCGCCAAATGCCGGGCGAACGATGATCGGGTTGAAAGCATCGGTTTGACGCGGATTCCAGCAAGTACATCACAACCCAATAAACTTACCCATACCGGAAGGTCTTTCAATGAAAAAATCGCTACTGGCACTCGCAGCACTGGCTACCATCGCAGCTGCAGGCTCCGCTTTCGCACAAACCAACGTCACCATCTACGGTGTCGTTGATGCTGGTCTGGTCAAAGACATCCACGGTGGCACCAATGCTGCCGCTAGTGCAGCAAACCCATTCCCAGCTTCGACGCCTAACGCAAGCAACCGCCTCGACAGCGGCCTGCAAAACGGCAGCCGTCTGGGTTTCCGCGGCACTGAAGCACTGGGCGGCGGTCTGTCGGCCATTTTCAACCTGGAAGCCGGCTTTAACGTCGACACCGGTACGTCGGCTCAAGGCGGCGCACTGTTCGGCCGTCAAGCATGGGTTGGCCTGCAAGGCGACTTCGGTACCGTCAAGCTGGGTCGTCAACAAACCGTCGTTTATCAAAACTCCGGTACCTTCGATCCGTTCGGCGATACGCTGGCAGGTGACTCGGCCCGTCTGATCAACTATGCAGGCAGCCGCACCAACAACACCATCGGTTACTCGATCAACGCCGCTGGCGTTCGTGGTGAAATCGACTACGGCTTCGGCGAAGTCGCTGGCGACAGCAAGGCTGGCCGCTACATCGGTGGTAACCTCGGCTACGCAAACGGCCCGATCGACG
>JBPBPY010000031.1:0-11483 GCA_050954505.1 Janthinobacterium lividum | reverse complement strand
GCTTCGCGGGTGGCGGCAATTTCCTTGGCGCCCAATGCGGCGCCGTGGACATTGTGGGTGCCCTGCATGGTTGGCGCACCCTTGCCGATGACGGTCTTGCAGCAGATCAGCGTCGGCTTGGCCGAGGCGCGGGCATTGACAAGGGCGGCATCGACGGCCGCCACATCATGGCCGTCGACATCGCGCACCACATTCCAACCATAGGCTTCGAAGCGTTTCGGCGTGTCGTCGGTGAACCAGCCTTCGACATGGCCGTCGATCGAAATGCCGTTGTCGTCATACAGCACCACCAGCTTGGACAGGCCCAGCGTGCCGGCCAGCGAACAGGCTTCGTGCGAAATGCCTTCCATCAGGCAGCCGTCGCCGGCAAACACATACGAGTAATGGTCGACGACCGCAAACCCGGGGCGGTTGAATTCGGCAGCCAGAAGCTTTTCCGCCAGCGCCATGCCGACCGCATTGGTCAAACCCTGGCCCAGGGGGCCGGTGGTGGTCTCAATGCCTGGCGTGACATCGACTTCAGGATGGCCGGGCGTTTTCGAATGCATCTGGCGGAAATTGCGCAGCTCCGACATCGGCAGGTCGTAACCGGTCAGGTGCAGCAAGGCATAATGGAGCATCGAACCATGGCCATTCGAGAGCACGAAACGATCGCGGTTGGCCCAGCGCGGATTGGCCGGATTGTGGCGATAATGCTTGCACCACAGCGCCACCGCAATGTCCGCCATGCCCATGGGCATGCCCGGATGACCGGAATTCGCCTGTTGTACTGCATCCATTGCCAGGGTGCGAATCGCATTGGCCATTTTGTCGGTGGAAAGCATAGCTGTCATGATCGTTTGGTTTGGTAAATGCCGCGAGGCCGATATTTTAACAGAGGCAGGTGCGCCATTCGCGCCCACGCTCGCATGCCCTGCTATGCTGCGTTGGTCCACGCCGGGCGCCACCTGTTTTGCCTGATAGGAAATTCATGCCACGTTTTTTTTGCCCCCAGGCGCTGTCGATCGGCGCCCACATCACGCTTCCCGAGGCAGTGACCAGCCATGTCCAGGTTTTGCGGCTGGAAGCTGGCCAGCAGATCACCCTGTTCAACGGCGAAGGCGGCGCCTACACGGCGACGCTGTCGAGCATCGAGAAAAAGCGCAGCAGCGCGGAAATCAAGACCTTTTCGTCCGACGAAGTCGAGCTGCCGTATGCCATCACGCTGGCCCAGGCCCTGCCGGAAGCGGCCAAGATGGATTGGATCGTGGAAAAGGCGGTGGAGCTGGGCGTGACCGCCATCGCGCCGTTGCAGGCGCAGCGCTGCGTGGTGCGGCTGTCGGCCGAGCGAGCCGCCAAGCGCCACCAGCACTGGTCCGGCATCATTGCCGCCGGCTGCGAACAGAGCGGGCGCAACCGACTGCCGCACCTCAACGACACCGCCGACTTCAATGACTGGGTCAGCCAGCAAGACCTGCACCGGCGCATTTTGCTCAGCCCCCGTGGCGAGCAGTCGCTGTCGGACTGGGCACGGCACCAGCCGCCGCAATCGGTGGCGCTGCTGGTGGGTCCGGAAGGCGGGTTTTCCGATGCGGAAGAAAAACTGGCGACCAGCCATGGCGTCCTGGCGCTGTCGATGGGGCCGCGCATCCTGCGCACTGAAACGGCCGGCCTGGCGGCGCTGGCAGCGTTGAATGCGATCTGGGGCGAGATGTAGGGGCGCTGCGCGCCACGCAGTGTAGGGGCGTTGCGCGCCATGCAGTATAGGGGCGCTGCGCGCCACTCAGGCAAGGCCGCTGCGCGGCACAGAGCGGCTTGCCGATGAAACCCTTTATAATGCAGGGTTTTTCCGCCCCGGTTTTGCCACCCCGGGTTTAGCCACACGATGATCGAGCCGGTTAGCACATGAAGGTATTTCGCGGACTTCCCAATGCCGAGGCGCGTGCGCCCTGCGCGCTCACGATCGGCAACTTCGATGGCGTGCATCGTGGCCATCAGGCGCTGATTGCCCGCATGCGCGAGGCAGCTGCGGCACGCGGACTCGACTGCGCCGTGATGACCTTCGAGCCGCATCCGCGTGAATTCTTTGCCGAGCGCGCCGGCGACCCGACCAAGGCGCCGCCGCGCATAGCCGGCTTGCGCGACAAGCTGCAATCGCTGTCGCAGGCAGGCGTGGACCGGGTCATCGTCGAGCATTTCAATGCCCATCTCGCGGCACTGTCGCCAGAGGATTTTGTCGAGCAGATCCTGGTCCAGGGCTTGCACGCCAAGTGGATCATTGTCGGTGAAGATTTCTGCTATGGCGCCAGGCGCGGCGGCAATCTTGCCAGCCTGATCGCTGCCGGCCGCCAGCGTGGCTTCGAAGTCGAGGCGCTGGGCAACATCACTGCCCCGCTCACCGCCGCGTCTGCATCCGATGGCGCCGCTGCCACCGCAACACGCATCTCCTCTTCTGCCGTGCGGCTGGCGCTGGCGCAGGGCGATTTTACCCTGGCGCGCGAGCTGCTCGGCCACGACTACCGCATGTCCGGCCACGTGGTGCACGGCGCCAAGCTGGGCCGCACGCTCGGTTTTCCGACCCTGAACCTGCGCCTGTCGCACAAGCGGCCGGTGCTTTCCGGCATCTATGTCGTGCAAGTCCATGGCCTGGCAAGCAAACCGCTGCCTGCCGTGGCCAGCATCGGGGTGCGGCCCACCGTCGACGACAGCGGCCGCGTGCTGCTGGAAACCCATGTCTTCGATTTCGACCAGCAGTGCTACGGCAAGCTCATCCAGGTGGAGTTCCTGCAAAAACTGCGCGACGAACAAAAATATGGCAACCTCGCCAGCCTTACCGAAGCCATTGCCAACGACGCCGCCCAGGCGCGCACATGGTTCCGCCAGGAGCGCCAGGCGATCTCCGCCACCGACCGAATTTGACGCCGGCCTGAACTGAACGCGTTTGCACCCTGGTGCACCTTCGATACTCCGCAAAAAAATCCAGCAAAGAAAACCATGTCCGACAATACATCAGCTGCATCAGCCACACCAGACCAAGCCGCCAGGAACACCAGCCAGCAAGGCGCCGGCAAACCGGCGGGCAAACCGCAAAGCCGCTATCCCGTCAACATGACCGAGACGCCATTTCCGATGCGCGGCGATTTGGCCAAGCGTGAACCACAGTGGGTCAAGCAGTGGCAGGAACGCAAGCTGTACAAGAAAATCCGCGAGGTCTCGAAGGGCCGCAAGAAATTCATCCTGCATGACGGCCCGCCGTATGCGAATGGCGACATCCACATCGGCCATGCCGTCAACAAGATCCTCAAGGACATGATCGTCAAGACGCGCCAGCTCGACGGCTTCGATGCGCAATATGTGCCGGGCTGGGATTGCCACGGCATGCCGATCGAGATCCAGATCGAAAAATTGTATGGCAAGAGCTTGCCGACCGCCGAAGTGCTGATGCGTTCGCGCGCCTATGCCAGCGAACAGATCGAACGGCAAAAGAAGGATTTCATCCGCCTGGGCGTGCTGGGCGACTGGGACCATCCGTACAAGACCATGGACTTCGGCAACGAAGCCGACGAGCTGCGCGCCCTGGGCACCATCCTGGAAAAAGGCTTCGTCTATCGCGGCTTGAAACCGGTGAACTGGTGTTTCGATTGCGGCTCGGCGCTGGCCGAAGCCGAAGTCGAATACCAGGACCGGCGCGACCCGGCCATCGATGTGGGCTTTGCCTTCGCCCAGCCCGAACGCATTGCCGCCGCGTTTGGCCTCGCCCAGCTGCCGGCCGGCCAGGGCCAGATCGTGATCTGGACCACCACGCCGTGGACCATCCCCTCCAACCAGGCCATGAATGTGCATCCGGAGTTGTCGTATGCGCTGGTGGCGACCGAGCGCGCCGGCCAGCCGGCGCTGCTGATCCTGGCCACCGACCTGGTGGAAAGCTGCCTGAAACGTTTCGGCCTGGCCGGCAGCATCGTTGCCACCTGCCCCGGCGCGGCGCTGGAAGGCATCGCCTTTCATCATCCACTGGCTGGCCAGGACGCCGGCTACGACCGCCTCTCGCCCATCTACCTGGCCGAGTATGTCACGCTCGACGCCGGCACCGGCATCGTTCATTCGGCGCCCGCCTACGGTGTCGACGATTTCCTGTCCTGCAAGGCGCATGGTCTGGTCGACGCCGACATCATCAGCCCGGTGATGGCCGACGGCCACTATGCCTCCTGGCTGCCGCTGTTCGGCGGCATGATGATCTGGGATGCTTCCAAGCCGATCTGCGCGGCGCTCGAGGCCGCTGGCGCCCTGCTGAAGCTGGAAATGCTCGAACATAGCTACATGCACTGCTGGCGCCACAAGACGCCGATCATCTACCGCGCCACCTCGCAATGGTTTGCCGGCATGGACGTGGTGCCCAAGGATGGCGGCAAGAGCTTGCGCCAGACCGCCTTGCAAGGCATCGAAGAAACCGAATTCTTTCCAGCCTGGGGCAAGGCGCGCCTGCATGGCATGATCGCCAACCGTCCCGACTGGACCCTGTCGCGCCAGCGCCAGTGGGGCGTGCCGATGGCCTTCTTCGTCCACAAGGAAACCGGCGCGCTGCATCCGCGCACCCCTGAGCTGCTCGAAGCCGTGGCCAGGCTGGTCGAGGTCTCGGGCATCGAAGCCTGGCATGCGCTCGACCCTGCCACGCTGCTGGGCGACGATGCTGCCATGTATGTCAAGAACCGCGACACGCTCGATGTCTGGTTCGATTCCGGCACCACGCACCAGACCGTCCTGCGCGGTTCGCATGCGCAAGAATCGGCATTTCCTGCCGACCTGTACCTGGAAGGGTCGGACCAGCATCGCGGCTGGTTCCATTCCTCGCTGCTGACCTCGTCCATGCTCAATGGCTGCGCGCCCTACAAGGCGCTGCTGACCCATGGCTTTGTGGTCGATGGCGAAGGCAAGAAGATGTCCAAGTCCAAGGGCAATGTGGTGGCGCCGCAAAAAGTCTCCGATGCGCTGGGCGCGGAAATCCTGCGCCTGTGGGTGGCGTCGACCGATTATTCGGGCGAGCTGTCGATCTCCGATGAAATCCTCAAACGCGTGGTGGAGTCCTACCGCCGCATCCGCAACACGCTGCGCTTTTTGCTGGCCAATACCTCGGACTTCAATCCGGCCAGCAATGCCGTGCCGGTTTCCGCCATGCTGGAAATCGACCGCTATGCGATTGCCCGCATGGCCCAGGTGCAGGAAGAAATCCTGCAGCATTTCATCCGCTATGAATTTCATCCGGTGGTGTCGAAATTGCAGATGCTGTGTTCGGAAGACCTGGGCGGCTTCTACCTGGATATCCTCAAGGACAGGCTGTATACCGCAGGCGTCGATTCACCGGCGCGGCGTTCGGCGCAGACGGCAATCTGGCATATCACCCAGGCCTTGCTGCGCCTGATGGCGCCGGTGATGTCGTTTACCGCTGAAGAAGCCTGGTCGTTCTTTGCCGACGCAAAAACGTATGCCGACAGCAGCGAAACCATCTTCACCCAGCAATACCATGCGCTGCCCGAAGTGGCCGGCAGCCAGACGCTGCTCGACAAGTTTGCCCGCCTGCGCGAAATCCGTGCCGACGTCACGCGCCAGCTCGAAGAAGTGCGCGTGTCCGGCGCCATCGGTTCCTCGCTGCAGGCCGAAGTCGAGATCCGGGCGGCAGCCGAAAAGTTTGCACTGCTGAGCAGCCTGGGCGACGACTTGAAATTCATCCTCATCACCTCGCAGGCCACGCTGACCGAAGTGGCCGACAGCGCCAGCGAAGCCATCGTGGTCACGGCTTCGGCAAATGAAAAATGCGAACGTTGCTGGCATTACCGCGCCGACGTCGGCGCCCATGCCGGTCATCCAGGCCTGTGCGGGCGCTGCGAAGCCAACCTGTTTGGCGCCGGCGAAGTCCGCCGCGCGGCTTGATCGGACCGAACTTCATGGCTACCGGTAAAAACCAACTCGTCAGCAAGTCCAGCAGCATGTTGCCCTGGCTGGGCATTGCCTTCATCGTGATCCTGCTCGACCAGGTCAGCAAGATCTGGATCACGCAGCTGATTTCCCAGGGCCAGTCGATTCGCGTGACCGGCTTTTTCAACCTGGTGATTGCCTACAACAAGGGCGCGGCATTCAGCTTCCTGGCCAGCGAAGGCGGCTGGCAGCGCTACCTGTTTACCGGCATTGCCGCTGCTGCGGTGGTGGTGATTTTGGTGCTGCTCAAGCGCCATGCCGGCCAGCGCCAGTTTTGCTGGGCACTGGCATTGATCCTCGGTGGCGCCGTCGGCAACCTGGTCGACCGCATCATCCACGGACATGTGATCGACTTCCTCGATTTCTATGCCGGCAACTGGCACTGGCCAGCCTTCAACCTGGCCGACAGCGCAATTTTCCTTGGTGCGGTATTGTTCATTCTTGATGAACTGCGGCGCGTGAACAGGTGATGCACACGATGCAACCCATGCAATCCATGCAGATGACGGAAAACCAGGAGCTGGCCGGCAAACGCATCGTCCTTGGCCTGACCGGCGGCGTGGCCTGCTACAAGGCTGCGGTCTTCCTGCGCGCGCTGACCCGCGCCGGCGCCTCGGTACAGGTGGTGATGACCGAGGCGGCCACCCATTTCATTACTGCCGTGACCATGCAGGCGCTCTCGGGCCAGCCGGTCTTCACCGACCAGTGGGATGGGCGCATTGCCAACAACATGGCGCACATCGACCTCACGCGCGAGGCCGATGCCATCATCATCGTGCCGTGCTCGGCCGACTTCATGGCCAAGCTCGCGCACGGCATCTGCAACGATCTGCTGTCGACGCTGTGTGTGGCGCGCCCGATGGCCCTGCCCTTGATGGTGGCGCCGGCGATGAATGTCGAGATGTGGCAGAACCCGGCCACCCAGCGCAATGTGGCGCAGCTGCGCGCTGACGGCATTCGATTCCTCGGGCCGGACGCCGGCGACCAGGCCTGCGGCGAAACCGGCATGGGCCGCATGCTGGAAGCCGAAGAATTGCTGGAAGACGTGATCGCCGCGTTCCAGCCCCGCCTGCTGGCCGGCAAACGCGTGCTGATCACCGCTGGCCCGACCTTCGAGCCCATCGACCCGGTGCGTGGCATTACCAATCTGTCCTCCGGCAAGATGGGTTATGCATTGGCGCGCGCTGCACGGGAGGCCGGGGCCGACGTCGTCCTGGTCTCAGGCCCGACCGCCTTGGCGGCCCCCAGGGGCGTGGTGCGCGTGGATGTCCAGAGCGCGCAGCAAATGTTCGATGCCGTCATGGCGCGCGCGGCGCGCCAGGATATCTTCATTGCCGTGGCAGCGGTCGCCGACTGGCGCGTGGCCAATGCCAGTGCACAGAAACTCAAGAAAACCGCCGCCCGGCAGGATGCCGGCCCGGCCCTGGTGTTCGAGCAAAATCCGGATATCCTGGCCAGTGTCGCCGCACTTAACGACCCGCCCTATTGCGTCGGCTTTGCTGCCGAGACCGAAAACCTCGAACAATATGGCAGCGCCAAACGCATCCGGAAAAACATTCCGCTTCTGGTTGGCAACCTGGGACCACAGACCTTCGGTTCGGGCCACAATGAACTGATGCTGTTCGACCAGCATGGCCACACCAGCCTGCCGCGCGCCGGCAAACTGACCCTGGCACGCCAGCTCGTGGCAGAGATTGCCCGCCGGCTGGCCACCGCTGTGGCAGCCGGCTGAATGCCACTGCTCCATTCCTCTTCGCATAACAAGAACCACATGATCACTCTCGATATCCGCATCCTTGACCCACGCATGGCCGACCAGTTGCCTGCCTATGCCACACCGGGCAGCGCCGGGCTCGACCTGCGCGCCTGCCTCGATGCCCCGCTGCTGATCGAACCCGGTTCCACTCACCTGATTCCCACCGGCCTGGCAATCCACATCGGCGACCCCGGTTATGCCGCCATGATCCTGCCACGCAGCGGACTGGGCCACAAACATGGCATTGTTCTGGGCAATCTGGTCGGTTTGATCGACTCGGATTACCAGGGCCAGTTGATGGTCTCGACCTGGAATCGCGGCGCCACCGCCTTCAAGCTCGACCCGATGGAGCGCCTGGCACAGTTGGTGGTGGTGCCGGTCATGCAGGTACAGCTCAATGTGGTGGACAGTTTCGAAACCAGCCAGCGCGGTATTGGCGGCTTCGGCAGTACGGGAGCACGCTAGATGGCCAGTCTGGCCCAGACGCTGCGTCGGGCACGCAAACCATTTGCAGTGACGATGCGGGCATTCAGACATTTGGCCGTGCCGGTGCTGGCGGTCTCGGTCCTGGCATCATGCGCGAGCCAGCAGCAGCCTGGCGGGTCCGCACCGGCCTCGGCAGTTGCGGCCGCACCGGGGTCCTCCGCAGCGCTGCGCACTACCACCATACTGCCTGAGCCGATACCGGCCACGCTGGTGGCGCAATCGCCGGAAGAAGTCACCTTGCGTGAAATGGTGATGCTGCAGGACCGCCTGTATCGGGTGTCCGCGCCGCTGCTGGTGAAAAACACCGACCTGTGCACCGGCAATGCCCGCAGCCTGCTGGGCTTCATTGCCAAGAACAAGTATTCCTATTCGGATGAGCTGAGCCAGGCAGCGCAAGCGCTGTATGGCCTCGATGACCGCCTGCGCGTGACCGGCGTGCTGGCCGGCAGCGGCGCTGCACGCGCCGGCATGCGGGCCGGCGACATCATCGATGCAGTCGATGCCACGCCGATGCCGCAGGGACCGAATGCAGAACGCCAGGCCGCCACGCTGCTGGCGCCGCTGGTGGCCGGCGCCGGGGCGCGCAATGGCATCAGGCTGACGGTGCTGCGCAATGGCGCCAGGCTGCCGATCACGGTGACGCTGACACGCGCCTGCGCCTACAGCGTCGAGCTGGGCAATGCCGACCATGTCAACGCCTATCATGATGGACGCCGCGTACTGCTTACGCGCGGCATGCTCAATGCCACCCGTACCGATGACGAGCTGGCCTATGTGCTGGCCAGGGAAATGGCGCACAACGCCCTGCAGCATGCCAGCAAGCAGGCCATGACAGGCACCATGGGCGACATCATCGACAACCTCATGCGGGTCAAGCCGGACCTGAGCGGCATGGCCGGCAGCGCCGGTGTCAAGGCCAGCACGCGCGAATTCGACGCTGCCGCCGATACCATGGCACTGTACATGCTGGCGCGGGCCGGCTACGACTACAATGCGGCACCGCAATTCTGGGAAAGGCTGGCCAGCCAGGTACCGGCCAGCGTGCTCAACGGCTACACGGCGATTCATCCCGCCACTGCGTACCGCCTTGAAGTGATGGCGCGCGTGCTGCCGGAAGTCAGGAACAAGCAGGCGCACAAGATGCCCTTGTTACCGTGAGGTTACGGTCGCTGCCAGCACAGTCTTGCGTGAGCACCCTTGCTTGCCGCGGTTGAACTTGCGCTTGCGCTGCAGCGCTGTCATGCGCTTGCCCTGAGCGGTGTGACTGTTGTGACTGTTGTGACTGCTGTGACGGCATAAGGCTTTCAAAACCGCCACACCACCTTGGCCATGATTTCCCGGTCGAAGGTGGCGCGGAATTCCGGCAAGCCGAATTCCGCATGCCCAGTGCCAAACAGATTCAGGCCGGTAATGGAAAACTCCAGGTCCGGCCGTATTTTCCAGCCGAAGCGCGCATCGATGGCGGTGTAGGATGGCGTGCCCGGGTTGGAGGAATCGATGCCTGCCTGGGTTCCGACATGCCGCACCGTGAAATCGATCTCGCGGTTTTCCGAGACGTTATAGCTGGAACGGATTTGCCAGGTTGCCGCCGGGTCGTTGCCGGTAATGCCCGCCTCGCCCGGAAACACCAGCGGCGAGGTGACAGAGAATTTCTCCCGCAAGGCGGTGAAGCCGCCATTCAGTCGCCAGCGCGGCGTTGCCTGCCAGCTGGCCCACATTTCGATACCCGTGGCCCAGCCTTTCATGCCATTGCCGAACTGCGGCGGCCCATCCTCTGGAAAATCGATGGTTGCCAGGTCGGTGTACTGGTTATGAAATGCCGTGGCAGACAGGTTGATCTTGCTGCCCACCCGGCCGCGGTAACCCAGTTCCACCACCTTCGCCACTTCGGAGCGCGGGTTTGAATTGCCGACATAAAAAAACGGCGGGCTGCCAGGGACGGCAATGTCCGCATCCAGGCGCGTCGGTGCGCGCAGGGTGCGCGATACCGCCGTCCACAACAACTGGTCGGGCGTGACTTTCCATGACAGGCGGGCGCTAGGCAGAAATTCCGTACCACTGTAGGGATTGCGTTCGGCGCGCGCACCGATGGTGGCCTTGAGGGTGTCACTCAAGACGATTTCATCCTGAACGAACAGGCTGGCCCAGTTCTGTTGAACCGACGCCGGCAGGAACAGGAAATATTCGGTATTCGTGATCCGGTCCCAGGAATGGCGGCCATTCATGCCCCAGGTAATGGCATGGCGTCCCAGGGTCGGCAACTGGTGCTGGAATTCGATATCCGCCACATCGATGTTCTGCGCCGAAACCGGCCGTATGCGGCGCTCCGCATGATCGAGATAGGCCTGGATGGAAAAGGCACCGTTATCGGCCAGCCGGTGCGACCAGCGCGCGCTCAGGTTGGCGCCGGAAATCGCGATGCGCTGCAGCTCGGCCCCGGTGCCACTGAGCAGTCCCGGTTGCGCCTGGCCTTCCGAACCTTGAAAGACATTTCCCTGCACGGCGACCTGGTCGCTGCCCCGGTCCCAGTCCGCGCGAAAACCAAGCTGGCTATTGTGCCAGTCATCGTCGACGGCCATGCCGGTCAGTTCATTTTGATGATGCTTGCGATCAAAGTATTTTCCATACACGCGAAAATTGCCGTCTTCTCCCAGTTTTCCTCCTTGTCGAAACGTCGCCGTGGCGCCATTCGTGCCCCACGTCAGCGACGCCAGCCCCCCGGTGGTTTCGGCAGCGGTCTTGGTGATCACGTTGATGACGCCATTGACCGCATTGATTCCCCACAGCGTTCCGGCCGGTCCACTGATGACTTCGATGCGGTCGACATCTTCCAGCATGACATCCTGGACATCCCAGAAAATGCCGGCAAACCATTGACTGTAGGACGACCGTCCGTCGATAAGCATGAGCATCTTGTTGGGAGAGGCATACACGCCGGCGTTCGAGCCGCGCGCACTGACAAAGCCGGGCACGCCATTGTCGGAGCCGACCTGCAGGTTCGGCGCCAGGCGCATGGCCTCGAACAGGCTGGAGGCGCCGGAACGGCGAATCGCTTCGGCGGTGATGACATAGACCGAAGCGGCCGCATCGGAAATTGGTTGCGAACGCCGCGAGACCGATATCACGCGCAAATTCGCCAGTTCATCAATCGAGAGTTCGGCAATGTCGGTACCGGGCAAGGTTTGCCCCTCCAGCGCTGTGCACACCAGCGAGGCCATCGCGCCGAGCAATCTCGACATCAGTGGCCTGCCCAGACGCCGATTCATCCTGTCGTGATTCAATCCCGCAACGT
>JBPBPY010000149.1:0-11508 GCA_050954505.1 Janthinobacterium lividum | reverse complement strand
CATAGCCCTGCCAGTTGGTGTTGGAGACAAAGCTGATGGCGGTGTTGAACGACGAATCGGCGCTGATGCCGGAAAAGCCCTGGGGGTTCAGGGGCAGGAAAGACTGCACGCGCTGCAGGGCATACACCACCAGCACGCCCAGCGTGTTGAACGCCAGCAGTGACAGGGCATAGGCTTTCCATGACTGGCCTTGGCCGGCGGCGGGGCCGAGGGCACGGTACAGCAGCTGTTCAATGCGGTGAAGCCAGCCCAGGCCGGGCAGCTTGCCGCGGCTGCCAGCGCAGTCGATGGCGCCGTCGCTGTTGACCGTGCCAGCGCTGCCAACGCGAGCCAGCAGCAAACCCAGGGGATATGCCATGGCCAGTAAAACCGCCAGGAAGACAACCAGCAATACACAGGATTGCATGGTCATCACAGATTCTCCGCATTGAGCAAGGCTGCCAGCAGATACACCAGCAAGGCAGCAGCCGCCACGGCGCCAAGCAGATAAAAGGGATTCATGATCTGACTCCCAGCCTGGCGCAACCAACGATCATGGCCCAGATCGACAGGCTTGCTGCGACCGCGGCACCAATAAAGACTATGTCCATTCCCATCCTCGTCAAGGTTTGTTTCAACGAGAATCAGGTTAGCGGGAATGGCCTAAAAATTTTATAAAGACTTCAACCCGGTGCGTAAATGTTTTATAAAAACAGCGATTTGATCCGCACCAGGACATCGTCGACATAGGTGAATACCACCGGAATGACCAGCAGGCTGAGCAAGGTCGAAGTCAACAGGCCGCCAATGACGCCGATGGCCATCGGTGAACGAAAGCTCGGGTCGGCCCCTATACCAAGGGCAATCGGCAGCATGCCCACGCCCATGGCGATGGTGGTCATCAAAATCGGCCGGGCGCGCTTGTGGCAGGCGTCCATCAATGCATCGAAGCGGTTCATGCCATGTTCGCGCCGCGCCATGACGGCATATTCCACCAGCAGGATGGAGTTCTTGGTCACCACCCCCATGAGCATCAGCAGGCCGATCACCGAGGGCATCGACAGGCTGTTGTGGGTGATCAGCAGCGCCACCAGCGCGCCGCCCACCGACAGCGGCAGCGCCGCCAGAATCGTGACCGGCTGCAGGAAGTCGTGGAACAGCAGCACCAGCACGACATAGATGCACATCACGCCAATGGCCATCGCCAGGCCGAAGTTGGCTAACAGTTCCGCCATGATTTCCGCGTCGCCGGCGGCGACCTGGACAACGCCGGCCGGCAGCGCCTTGAGCGAGGGCAGCCGGTTGGCTTCGGCAATCACCTGGCCCAGGCTGCGGCCATTGAGTTCGACCTTGATGGTGGTCTGGCGCAGGCGGTCGCGGCGGTTGATCTGGCTTGGACCGCTGCCCATCCTGATCTCGCCCAGGCTGGCCAACGCCACTGTGCCATTAGCGCCGGCAACCCGGATCTGGCCGATCGCATCGAGGTCTTCGCGCACCGCCGAGGCCAGCCGTACCCGCACATTGACCTGGCGCTGCGGCAGATTGAGCTTGCCGGTGGCGGCAGAATAATCGCCATAGGTTGCCATGCGCAGCGCACCGGCCAGTGCTTCGCTGGTCACACCGAGGTCGGCCGCACGGGCAAAGTCGGGCGTGACCTGCACTTCCGGGCGTTGCAGGCTGGCCGCCGAAGTCACCGAACCGATGCCGGACAAACTGCGCAGTTCACGCTCGACAGCGCGGCTGGCAGTAGCCAGTGCATCGGGATTGTCGCTGGCCAGCACCACCTGCAGCAGTTCACCCGTGTTGGCGCCCCCCACCGTCACGCGCGCGCCGGGCAGACCCGCCAGCGCCTGGCGGATGCGGTCTTCGATGACGGCCTGCTTGTAGCTGCGCTCGGTGCGCGGTGTCAGCTGCAGGGTCAGGCTTGCCGTCCTGGCGTCGCTGCTGACCACGATGCTGCCGCCACCACCGGCGCTGCTGGCCGTGCCGACCGTGGTAAACACATGCCGGACGTCGCTCACCGTACCCAGCTCTTGCAGCGCCAGGTTGGTGATGCGCAGGGTGTCATCGAGCCGGCTGCCCGGCACCAGTTCGATATTCACCTGCGTCTGGCTCTGGTCGCCGGCCGGCACGAAACCGGTTGGCATGAGAGGAATGAGGGCAAACGAGCCCAGGCAAAAAACCACCGCTGCCGCCGTCGTGGTCTTGCGATGCTGCTGGCACCAGCGTGCGCAGGCCAGATAACGGAGCATGAGCTTGCCGTCGTGTTCTTCGGGCTGGTTGGCCTTGAGCAGATAGGCCGCCATCATCGGCGTGAGCAGGCGCGCCACCAGCAGCGACGCCATGACTGCCACCGCCGCGGTGAGGCCGAACTGGCGAAAGAACAGGCCGGCAATGCCGCTCATGAACGCCGTGGGCAGGAACACGGCAACCAGTGTCAGCGTGGTGGCCACCACGGCCAGGCCGATTTCATCGGCTGCATCGATGGCGGCCTGTTTGGCGCTTTTACCCATGCGCAGATGGCGCACGATGTTTTCCACTTCGACGATGGCGTCATCGACCAGAATGCCGATCACCAGGGCCAGCGACAGCAGCGTGAGCGTGTTGAGGGAAAACCCCAGCACATACATGACGGCAAAGGTGGGTATGATCGACAGCGGAAGCGCGGCGGCAGAAACCAGCGTGGCACGCCAGTCGCGCAGGAACCAGAACACCACCAGGACGGCCAGCACGGCGCCTTCGTAGAGCAAATGCATCGAGCCTTCGTAATTGTCGGCGATCGGCTTGACCTGGTTGTAGGCCTGGGCAAACTTCATCTGCGGATATTTTTCCTGCAGGCGCGCGATGGTTTTTTCCACCTGCGCCAGTGTTGCCACTTCGCTGGCGCCCTTGGTGCGGGTAATCTGGAAGGCAATCACCGGTTTGCCATCGAGCAGCGCGTAGGAACTGCGCTCGGCATGGGTATCGCTGACCTGTGCCACCTGGTCAAGCCGCACATGGCGGCCGTCTCCCAATGGAATCGGCAGGGCGGCGATCTCGGCCACGCTGCCGACCGCGCCCAGCGTTCGCAGTGACTGGTTCTGGCCCACCAGGCGGCCTTCGCCGCCGGACTGGTCTTTTTGCACCGCGCGCAGCTGGCTGGAAATGGTGGCGGGGCTTACACCGAGGCCATCGAGTTTTGCCGCATCGAGTTCGACTGCCACTTCACGGGTGACGCCCCCTACCCGGGTGACTTCGCCCACGCCCGCCGTGGCGCGCATGGCCTTGGCAATTTCATTGTCGACAAACCAAGACAGCGTTTCTTCGGCCATGCGCTCGGATTGCACGGTGTAGGTGACAATGGCGGCACCGCTGGTGGTGAGCTTGGAAACCGTCGGCGGCTGCATGGCCTGCGGCAGGTCGGCGCGCACGCTGTCGATGCTGTTGCGCACCTGGTTGAGCGCCTCTTCAGTGTTTTGTTCCAGCTTGAACTGGGCCGCAATCGATACCGAGCCATCGACAATGGTGGTGGTGATGTGTTCCAGTCCGGCCAGCGTGGCAATCTGGTCTTCGAGCTTGCGCGCGACCTCGGTTTCCAGCTGGCTGGGTGCGGCGCCTTCGAGAATGGCGGTGACATTGATGGTGGGCAGTTCCATGTCGGGCAGGCTCTGGATGCCGAGCTTCTTGAAACCCATCACCCCGGCAACCGTCAAGACCACGAACAGCAGGACTGCCGGCACCGGATTGCGTACCGACCAGGCGGAAAAATTCATGCTGGCTCCCGCACGCTTGCCGATGTCTCTGCCGCCGCGCCTGGAACGCCCTGCTGCTGCACCACGCGAACGGCGTCGCCATCATTGAGGAAGCCACCACCGCTGCGCACGACTGCCGTGCCTGGCTTGAGACCACTGAGGATTTCGATCTGGTCACCCTGGCTGCGTCCGGTTACCACTTCACGCTGGATCACGGCATTGCGCTGGAAATCGACTTCGAAGACATAGCTGCGCCCGTCGCGCAGCGTGACCGCCGAGCCGGGTAGCACACTGGCTGCATGCCGGCCCAGCATGAATTGGCCACGCACATATGTGCCGGCACGCAGGCGCGCATCCCTTGGCAGGTCGACGTACGCCAGCCCCATGCGGGTCTTGGCATCGAGCGTCGGGGCGAGCTGGCGCACTTGCCCTGCGAGGTGCACGCTGCCGGGCAGATCGATGTTGACCTGCTGGCCGCGTTGCAGTTGGGCCAGTTGCGCTGCGTCGACTTCGGCGCGCCATTCGATGCGCTCGTCGCGCACCAGGACAAACAGTTCGGTCCCGCTGGCAACCACTGTGCCCAGGGTTGCACTGCGCGACGAGATGATGCCGTCATCGACGGCAACGATGCGCGTTTGCCTGAGGCGAATGCCGACACTGGCCAGGTCGGCCTGCGCCGACTGCAAATCGGCGGCGGCGGTTTGTGCAGCGATTTCATATTGTTCGATCTGCTGGCCAGACAGCGAACCGCTGTCGCGCACGGCATTGCCGCGCGTGACATTGGCCTGGGCCTCGCGCAGCCGGGCACTGGCTGCAGCCACTGAGGCCTGGATCTTGCGCTGGTCGGCCTGAATCGACTCGGCATTGAGTTCGGCCAGCAGCTGGCCGCGTTTGACGCGGCTGCCGACATCGGCATGCAAGGCAATGATGCGCAGGCCACCTATTTCGGCACTGATGGTGGCTTCCTGCCAGGCCGCCAGTGCGCCATTGGCAACCAGGAACATGGGCCAGCTGGCCTGGAGCGGCAGCACAGTCTGCACGGCCAGGCTGGCACGGCTGGCAACGCCACTGGTGGTGGCGACTGCGTTGGCTGTGCCGTTTCCACGGCTGCCGACGTTGCCGCTGCTGCTACCATTGCCGAGGCTGCCACCATTGCCGAGGCTGCCGCCGTTGCCGTTGCTGCCGGCGGTACTGCTGGCGGCCCCCATGACACCGGCCGGCGGCCGGTGCAGCAGCAGCCCCGCGCCCAGCCCCAGGCTACCCAGCACCAGAAGGATCACGATCAGTCGTGTTGTGCGCGTCATTGTGGAACTCCGTTACGGTATGGTTCAGGTAGTGATGGTGCTGCGGCTTTGGCAGCCGCGGTGGTGTCAGTGCTCCAGCCACCGCCCAGGGCCTTGTAGAGTGCGATGCCGTACAGCACGCGGTCACGCTGCGAGCCGATGGCATTTTGTTCGGCAGTCAGCTGGTTGCGCCGTGCTTCTTCCAGCGTCAGCAGGCTGATGCCACCGGCACGCCAGTTTTCCTGCGCTGCGTCGAAATAGCGGCGATAGTCGCGCGCGCTGCTGGCAACGTCGTCGCTGCGCCGTGCGGCTGCATCGAGCCGCACCAGGCTCTGCTCGGTTTCCTTGACCGCGTTGCGCACCGCGGCCCGATAGTTGGCCAATGCTGCGTCGTAGCTGGCGCGCTTGCCTGCCACCTGGGCACGCAGCGCACCGCCATCGAACACCGGCAGGCTCAGCGAAGGGCCGAACGACCACGGGCTGGTCGGAATGGACAGCCCGGAAGTCTCGGTGCGGCCGATGGCAACCGAACCCAGCAGCGACAGGCGCGGATAACGGTTCGCTTGCGCCACGCCGATGTCGGCGCTGGCAGCAGCCAGGCTGCGCTCCGCCGCCACCAAGTCAGGTCTCTGGCTCAGCAGTTGCACCGGCAGCAGGTCGACGTTCAAGAGCGCCGGAGCGGGAAGTGCCGCCGGCCCGGCTGCAAGGGTGCGGCGCAAGGCGATTTCCTCGATGCCGGTCAAGGCCACCAGTGCCTTGACCTGCAACTCGCATTCAGCCTGCTGGATATTGAGCGTCACCGAGGCGCTGGCCAGCGCTGCATTGGCCAGCATGGCGTCCGCCGGCGCACGCAATCCATTGTCTGCTGCAACCTGGGTGCTGGTGGCACTCTGACGCAATGATTGCAGGTTGACGCGCTGGCTTTCTGCCAGCATCTGGCAGGCGCGGTAATCGACGTAGCCGGTCGCGACTTCGGCTGCCAGTGAAACCCGCGCATCGTGCCAGTCTGCCTGGCGTGCCTGCAGGCGCGCGTTGGCCGCTTCCTTGCTGCGCCGCACGGCGCCGAACAAGTCGATTTCCCAGCTGGCATCGAAACCGCCCGAACGCACGCTCGACGTGCCGCTCTGGCCAACCAGGCCGCTGCTGGCAATGGCCGCTTCGGTGGCGGGGCTGGGGTTGGTGGCACTGGCGCGGAACGATCCGCTGCGGGTGGAATTGGCGCTGGCATTGACACCCGGCAGTGCCTGGGCATTGGCCTCGCCGAGATTGGCGCGCGCCGATGCGATGGCGGCAGCAGCCTGGTCCAGGGTCGGGTTATCGGTTTGCGCTGCGCGCAACAAGGTGTCGAGCGCGGGATCGTTGAAACTGCGCCACCAATCCAGCAGCGTTGCCGTGCTGGCGCCATGCGGCACAGCGGCTTGCCAGCGATCGGCAAGCTGCCCCGGCGGTACGGTGTAATCGGGTCCGACTGCCGCACAGCCTGCTGCAAGTGCCAGGACACCTGTGAGCAGCGGGCGCATCAGGATGGCAAGGGTGCCAGGGCGCCGCAGACCTTGGCGGCGGTGCAGGGAAATGCCGGAACGATGCTTGATCACGATCTTGGCCAACCTCTTAACTGAACTAACTGGTTCAATTATGAGTTTGACTTCGCGCGGAAGTCAAGCAATACTGTACGCCCAGGTTCAGTTAAGACATGAAGGAAACAATGAGAGTACGCACTGCCGCGCGCCGCGACACCATCCTTGCCACTGCTGCAGCAGTATTCATGGAGTTTGGCTATGAACGGGCGTCGTTGACCGAGATTGCGGCGCGTGCCGGCTGCTCCAAGGTGACCCTGTACGGCTATTTTTCCTCCAAGGAAGAATTGTTCATGGGGGTGATCCTGCACATGATGAGCCGCGACATCGATCCTGCACTCAAGGATCTCTCGGCCCATGCCGATGAGGATCCGCGCAAGGTGCTGGCGCTGTTTGGCGAACGCTACCTGGCTGCCACGCTGTCGGCGCAAGGGGTGGCATTCAAGCGGCTGATCATCGCTCACATGTCCGAGTTGCCGATTGCGGCACAATTCTGGACCCTCGGCCCGCAGCGTTTCCTCGACACGCTGGAAGCGTACATCTCCGGCGCCACCACGGCCGGTCATTTGAAGGTTACCACCCGCAGCATCGCAGCCCAGCAATTGATTGCCCTGTTCGAAGCCGAAACCCGGGGCGGTGGACTGTTCAGCAAAAACCACCTGTATACGCGCGACGAGATCAGGCGCATCGTGGTTCGGGCTGTCGATGTCTTCCTGCTGGTGTACGGGACTGCCTGAGCAAGCCAGGCAGGCAGACCGGAAACCGCCGGACCTCAGGCCGGCGGCAGGATCTGCGCCACGGTTTCTGCCGGGCGGCACAGGCGCGTGCCCAGGGGTGTCACCACAAACGGCCGATTGAGCAAGACCGGATGAGCCTGCATGGCGTCGAGCAAGGCCTGCTCGCCAATATGCTGGTCGGCCAGCCCCAGTTCGGCAAACACCGCCTCTTTTTCTCGCATGGCCTGGCGCACGCTCAGACCGGCTGCGGCAATGAGCTGGCGCAGCGCGGCCGGTGCCAGTGGCGTCTTGAGGTATTCGATGACCTGGGGTTCGATTCCAGCGGCGCGAATCAGTTCAAGCGTGCTGCGCGAGGCACTGCAACGCGGATTGTGATAAATGATGGTGTTCATGCTTCGATGCTTTCTCAACCCTGCTTGCTTTTGTCTTGTTGATGCGTTTGGCCGCTTGCGCATCAGCCGAAAAAATCCTTCTGCCTGGCCAGCCCTTCGAGACGCAGCAGACTCTGCTTGGTGACCAGCCCACCGGCAAATCCGGTCAAACTGCCATCGGCGCCAATGACGCGGTGACAAGGGGCGATGATGGAGATTGGATTGCGGCCGTTGGCAGCGCCCACTGCACGCACGGCTTTGGCACTGCCGATCTGAAACGCGATGTCGGCATAGCTGCGCGTCTCGCCGTACGGAATGGCCAGCAATGCCTGCCAGACCTTTTTCTGGAATTCGGTGCCGGTGAAGTCGAGTGCGATGTCAAAGCATTCGCGCGCACCGGCAAAATATTCTTCCAGCTGGCGCTGGGTTTCCAGCAGCACCGGGTTGGCGGCATCTTCTTCCATCGCCCCCAGGCGTACCCGGTTTGGCCGGTCGTTTTCCCACAGGATTGCCGCCAGCCTGGCGCCATTGGCCACCAGCGTCAGCTTGCCAACCGGCGAGTCGATTTTCTTGTAGACAGGGGACATTTGACGGCTCCATGGATCGGATCAGCTGCGCAAGTCCACGGCGCCCGAGGCGCGAGCAAATCCTGCGCAATTTTCGCAGCAAATGGCTCGCTTGTGTGGGCAACACTTGCTGGCGCTGTGCGGGCCGTTGTCAGCACAGCGCCCAGTTCATGGCGCTGCAGCCTGGCAAACCGGCCCGACCTTGCGCAAGTACTGCAGCGCAGGCTGTGCGCCGCCGGGCTGCGCCAAACAGTGAGCAACCCGCTGCAGCGCAAGGCCATCGTCGATTCATTTCGGCCGGGCGGCCCGTGCCTGCGCCAGTGCCTGCGCCAGCGCCTGCGCAAGCGTTCTTTCCTGTGCTGCCTCCTTGTCAGCCTTGGCCTTGTCCGCCAAACGCTTCAAGATCGCCTCGTCAACATTCACACCGATCCTCCGCTTGATGACTGGGCGGTTGGCGCGTTGGGAAGCAGCCGAGGCGGTGGCCGGCTGGGGTTCCACATAAGGAATCATCATGCTTTTCTGCGTCGATGCATTGGCAAGCGTGTTCGACCTGGCCCGCGCGGCTTCGCGCACCGCCGTTGGCACCTGCATGCCCTGTTGCACAGCGCCACCCTTCTGGGAGCCGCCGGTCGAGGACTTCTCCGTGTCAGGACGCTTGGCATTTGGAATCACATTGTTTTTCAAGCCAATGATGCTCAGCCAGGTATCCATGCTGGCACTTATCGGAACAACCGCCTTGCCGCCCTTGCCGCCCTTGCCAGTTTGTGGCTGCGACGTGCCTGCCTGGGCCGCATTGGCCTGCTGGATGCGGCTCGATGCCAGCGAGTTGATTGACTCTTCGGAGTTGAGTCCGTCGGATTCAGGTTCGGAACCGTTTGGAGAAGCCTGCGAGGGATTGTATTTGCGGATATGCGCTTCGATGGTCTCCTCCGGCTCACTCACCGCCACACTTTTGGCGACGGTTGCGGGCGGGCGCGGCTTATGGGTCCAGGAGAAATCGGCGCGGATTCTTTTCCCGTGCACCTTCAGCGCCACAAGCTGCGCCATGATGTTGGCGCGAAAACCCTTCGGGGTAGTTTTCGTCACAGCTGGCTCAGTCGCTTTGACCGGCTGCCTGATACGCAACATGAATTCCCTGGCGGCGTCGTTGTTGCGCAGGAGGTGATCGAGGTCATGTGCATCCGGCACTGCAAACACATAGCCCGACACATCGAGCGCATTGGCGGGTCGGGAACTGTCCATTATCAGGCTGGCCCGCACCTTGCCTATTTGATAGGTATCCAGAGGCACGGAGAAACCCATTGTTCCGGTTGCCGGATCCGGCTTGCCATTGACAGTGTGGGTTTTCACGATTTTATGCGAGGCCTGCAGTTTCAAGACCGGCTTGCCTATCACGCTGAAGTTGGTCCCCGTTGCCGCCGATCGGCGGTTGGCATCGCCCATGTTGTTGGGAATGATTACCAAACGCTGCTTGCCATCGAGGCCGATACGAATGGCATGGGTGACGCCATTGATGACCTTGCGCTGGATGTCAAGGTGTTGCTCGCCAACCTCGATGGTGCCCTGTTCCATGATCTGCTCGACATTGCGTAGCGAACCCGAAACCAGGTCGTCGACGGTGGCCTGGATCAGGTTGCTGTTGCAGGTTGTCCGATATTCCTGCACTACCGTCTTGAGCTGTTCTTCCACATTGGCACGAATGAGCTTGTGGATCGGCTTGTTTTCGAATTTCGCCCGCTTCGTTATCGACTGCTTGAACGCGGCTTCGTTTTCGTAAAAGCCTTTTTGCACCCCGATGCGGGCGGCCTTCGCAATGACCACCGGGTAGAGCGCCGAAAATGCCTGGGCAAATTCCTTCACCAGCGCCGTCGATGTCTGGGCGTCCTGGCAATGGTATTTGCTGATCCGGGTAGCGGGCTGGTTCTTGTCCTTGCGCCATCCCCGTATGACACTGCTGTCGTCATGGACTGGCCTCAACAGCTCTTCGACAATGGCAGGTGCAATCATGTTATCGGCCAGCTTCTCCGGTGCCTTGCCCAGCAAATGAAAGATATCCGCGATGGAGGTCTTGCTGGTGTCACTGGTGCTGACATCGATTGGACCATTGTTATAGAACTTGCTGATGTTCATGACCAGCTTGCGGAATTTTTCAGCCAGTGCCGGATCGTCCTTGACCATGGCCACTGCCAGCTCTTTTTTCATGCCGCAGGCGCGCAGCATTTCGACGTCCTTGTAATGAGCGTAGTATTTTTTATAGCTGGCAGCGGTGTCCTTGCTGATCAGGCCCAGAATCCTTTCCCGGTTACGACCTTCGGTCCTGGCCAGGTAGGCCGGCGCCGGCAGCAGTTTTTGCTTGCGGCGAATTTCAATATCCCTCACCGAATGGACTGGGGCCGTGCGTGCCTGCGTACTGGCATCGCCCGGGTCGGTAAACTGGCCAAACATGCCCATGTTGCGCTCGCCACCGCCATTGAAGCGCCAATGCAGCTGTTCGGCTGCACTCATTGCATGGGTCTGCGCAAGGGCATCCGACAATGCTGCCCCTTTCAAGCCGCTGATGTGCTGCAATTTTTCATGATCGATGCCATCCGGTGCCGCATGGCTGGCAACCAGGCGCGTGGTTGCATGCTCCAGACGAACTTCATTCCCATAACGCACCACCAAGAACTTGGGTGTTTCATGGTTTGGTTCACCGTCAAGCTGCCGGGGCGTGATGTCAATGATGGCCAGAACGCCGGTCCCCCCCTGAGTCATGAGGTTTTGCGTCAGCTTTGCCATCGCCGCTTCGATGATCGCCTCTTCGATCGTGCAGGTGCCATCCATGCCTGAATCAGAGTTGCGGGAACGCGCCAGCAGCGTCGGACCGACGCCTTTGATGGCAAATTTACCGAGATGGAGAGTGCACTTGTCGCCATCTGCAGCAGGGTCACCGTAACGGGTCACGATGGCATTGACAGACGGTTTTCCCGTGGCGGCATCGTTTGATTGCGGTTGGGCAAGTATGAATGACACGGCACTGAGGATCTGTTTTTCAAGGGCGGCAACCAAACAGTTATCAACAGGCACCGCGAAGCCGAGTTCCCGCCCCACTTCGAAGTCAAACCACGCAACCTTTCCCGACACAGCTTGTGCTTGAACTTTTAGCAACGACGATGCTGGCAAGATTTCCTTGATTTTCTGTTGCGTATGAGTACTGATTGCCTGTTCCAGCGGGGTCATCACCGGGGCGGGCACAGGTGCCAGCACCGGGACATGCGGCGGAGG
>JBPBPY010000044.1:0-11637 GCA_050954505.1 Janthinobacterium lividum | reverse complement strand
ATCAGGATGACATTCCTGCCGATGAAGCTGCCGCGCCGGGCAACGGCCGGTGGCACCACCCGAAAGCCGCCCTTGGCGAAGTCTTCCGCGCTGTAATTGGCAAACTTGGTCGGCACCTTGTCGAAGAACTGCATGTCGGCCCCGGCAGGCATGGCCACATTGTCCTCCAGGCGGAACGACAGCAGCACGGCCTTCTTGATCCATTGGTTGACGACCCAGCTGCCAGTGGTTTTTTCGGCCACGCGCAAGCTGCCCAGGTCGAGTTCGCGCAAGACGTGGGCGACCGCTTCACGCACATCGTTGGGCGCGGACTTCGGTGAAAAATCGGCGCGGTTTTCCCAAGCCTGTTCGATGATTTGCTGGAGTTGTTGGGTCATGTTGGTTTCAATCGTTGTTCAGGATAATCGGAGCTTCAAAATCGGTTTGGCCGCAGGGGCAAACGCCTGCCGGCCAGGCTGCCTGCTTGCAGCCATGCGGGCACATGCTGCAGCGGCAGCAGCGCTGCAGTACACAGGCGCTGCGTTCAGGCCAGGCTGCGGGCAAACGTCACGATGCGCTGTGCAGCCTCCATGCATTCCTCGACCTCGGCAACCAGTGCCATGCGAATGCGGTTGGCGCCGGGATTGCCGCCGTGGGCGTCCCGTGCGACATAGCTGCCCGGCAACACGGTGACATTATATTCGGCGTACAGTCGTCTGGCGAACTCGGTGTCGGTGATGCCGCCCAGTTTGTCCACTTTGGCCCACAGGTAGAAACCGGCATCGGGCAACTGCACATCGAGCACCTGCTGCAGCAGCGGCGTGACCTGGGCAAACTTGGTGATGTATTTGGCGCGGTTTTCCGCTACATGGGTTTCATCGTTCCACGCCGCAATCGATGCTGCCTGCACCGGCGGCGCCATGGCACCGCCCTGGTAGGTGCGAAACAGCAGGAACTGCTTGATGATGTCCGGGTCGCCGGCGACGAAACCGGAACGCATGCCCGGCACATTCGAACGTTTCGACAGGCTGGAAAAGGAAATCAGGCGGCGGTAGTCACGGCCCAGCAAGTGCGCGGCCTGCATGCCGCCCAGCGGCGCTTCGGCCTTGAAATAGATTTCGGAATAACATTCGTCCGACGCAATCACGAACCCATGGCGGTCCGACAGTGCAAATAATTCCTGCCAGTCTTGCAGCGACAGCACCGAACCGGTCGGGTTGCCAGGCGAGCAGATGTACAGCAGTTGCACGCGGGCCCAGACGTCGTCGGGCACGCTGTCGTAATCGGGAGCAAAGTTGCGCGCTGCATCGACATTGACGAAATACGGTTCGGCGCCGGCCAGCAAGGCCGCCCCTTCGTAGATCTGGTAAAAGGGGTTTGGACACATCACCACCGGCGGCGCTGCAGGTGGCGGCGCCGGTGCCACCACAGCCTGGGCCAGCGCAAACAATGCTTCCCGTGTGCCGTTGACCGGCAGCACCTGGGCCGGGTCGATTTCCGGCAAGCCATAACGGCGTTGCAGCCAGCCGGCAATGGTGCTGCGCAAGGCGTCGCTGCCGGCGCTGGCCGGATAACTGGCCAGGCCGGCGAGATTGTCCGCCAGGGCTTGCTTGATGAATGCCGGAGTAGGATGTTTCGGCTCGCCGATGCCCAGGCTGATGGGGGCAAAGCGGGCGGAAGGCGTAATGCCGGAAAACAGCTGGCGAAGTTTTTCGAATGGGTAGGGTTGAAGCCGGGCGAGAAGGGGATTCACGATGGGATGGTGAGGTCGACGCTGATCAAGGCGCCATTATAGCGCCCAGGTTGAAACCATCCCGCCGGCGCCTGGCGTGCGTCGTTCGACTCGATGTTATGATTGCCCGTTTTGGGCGCCGGGGAAACGCTTGGAAGCGCCTTGACCTCCCGCTTTCAAGTGTTCCAGACTGCGCAGCCCATTTCATCACGCAAGGAATAGTCGATAACGTGCGCCTGACCTCCATCAAACTTTCCGGTTTCAAATCGTTCGTCGATCCCACCAATTTCCAGGTGCCCGGCCAACTGGTAGGCGTGGTTGGACCGAATGGCTGCGGCAAATCGAACATCATCGATGCAGTGCGCTGGGTGCTGGGCGAGTCGAAGGCCTCGGAGCTGCGCGGCGAATCGATGCAGGACGTCATCTTCAATGGCTCGACCCATCGCAAGCCGGCCGGACGCTCGTCGGTGGAGCTGGTATTCGACAACGGCATGGGCAAGGCGGCAGGGCAGTGGGGCCAGTACGCCGAGATTGCCGTCAAACGCACGCTCACGCGCGACGGCACTTCGACCTATTACATCAACGGCCAGACCGTGAGGCGGCGCGACATCCAGGACATTTTCATGGGCACCGGCCTGGGGCCGCGCGCGTATGCCATCATTGGCCAGGGCATGATTTCCCGCATCATCGAAGCACGCCCGGAAGAGCTGCGCGTGTTCCTCGAAGAAGCCGCTGGCGTCTCCAAATACAAGGAGCGGCGGCGCGAAACCGAAAACCGGCTGCAGGACACGCGCGAAAACCTGCTGCGGGTGGAAGACATTCTGCGCGAGCTCAACGCCAACCTGGAAAAGCTGCAGGCCCAGGCCACGGTGGCGCAAAAATTCCATGCCATGCAGGGCGACCAGGAAGAAAAGCAAAAGCTGCTGTGGCTGCTGCGCAAAAATGAAGCCCGCGCCGAGCAGGACAAATTCTTCCGCGAGATTGAAAAAGGCCAGACCGATCTGGAAGAGCAGACTGCCAAACTGCGCCATGTCGAACTGGAACTGGAACACCTGCGCCAGGCCCACTATGCTGCCGGCGACCGCCTGCACCAGGCCCAGGGCCACCTGTACCAGACCAATGCCGAGATCGGCAGCCTGGAAGCGCAGATCCGCTTTGTCATCGAGTCACGCACGCGTTTGCAAAGCCAGCTCAATTCGCTGACGGCGCAACGCGACCAGTGGCAGCGCCAGGGTGGCCAGTTCCAGGACGATCTGGCCGAAGCGGAAATGCGGCTGGAAGAACATGGCGCGCGGGTCGAACAGACCGAGCAGGCTGCGCAGCAGCAAAACGACCTGCTGCCTTCGCTGGAACAAGCCTGGCGCGAAGCGCAGCTGACGACCACGCAGTCGCGTGCGCGCATCATGCAGGCGCAGCAGCAGATCGAACTCGAAGCGGCCCATCAGCGCAATGCCGGCAACATCCTCTCCAGCCTGGCGGTGCGGCGCGAGCGCCTGGCGCTGGAAAAAAGCGGCCTGAACTTGCCTGACGACAGTCATTTGTCGAATCTGCGTCATCAGCTGGAAGAAAAGCAGGCGACGCTGGAAGAGGCTGCCATGCTGCTGGAGGAGGCGCAGCAATTGCAGCCGCAGCTGGAAGACGACCGGCGCGCGGCCCAGGCCCAGGTCAACAGCGAGACCGCCACGCTGGCCCAGCTCGAAGCCCGGCTGACGGCCCTGAAACAGTTGCAGGAACGCGTGGAGTCGCAAGGCAAGGTCCAGCCCTGGCTACAAAAGCACGAGCTGGCCGGCTTGCCGCGCCTGTGGCAAAAGCTGGGCATTGCCCAGGGCTGGGAAACCGCACTCGAAGCCATCCTGCGCGAGCGCACCTCGGCGCTGGAAATGTCCAATCTCGACTGGGCCAAGGGATTCTTCAGCGACGCGCCGCCGGCCAAGCTGGCCCTGTTTGCGCCCCAGGCAGGCAGCGCGGACGCGGCACCGGTGCCGCCCGGCTTCAAACCGTTCATCGCCCTCATGCAGATCAATGAGCCGGGCCTGCGCGCACTGCTGCAGGACTGGCTGCACAATGTCTTTGTTGCCGAAGAAGCCGACCGTGCATTTGCCGAACGCGCACAGTTGCCCAATGGTGCCTGCTTCGTCACCCGCGCCGGCCATGTGATTGGCCGCTCCAGCGTGCGCTTCTATGCTTCGGACTCGGAGCAGGACGGCATGCTGGCGCGCCAGCAGGAAATCGACAATCTCGGCAAGCAGCTGCGCGCCCAGCAGATGCTGGCCGACGAATCACGCACGCGCGCGGTGCGGGCCGAGTCGGCGCTGACCCAGGCCACGGCGCGGCTGCAGGACTACCGCCAGCAATCGGCCAGCCTGACACAGGGCGTGCATGCATTGCAGATCGAGGTCATGAAACTGGCGGAGGTGCAAGAGCGCTTAAAACAGCGCAGCACCCAGATCGCCGCCGATCTGGAAGAAATCGCTGCCCAGGAAGCCGAGCAGCAGCAGGCCAAGGCCGAGTCGGAGGCGCGGTTCGAAGAACTCGATGTTGAACTGGCGCAGATCCAGGAACTGCACGAGGAAGGCCAGACTGCCTACCTGGCACACGAACAGCAGCTCAATGACGCGCGCATGCGGTTGCGCGAACTCGAACGCGCGGCGCAGGAAGCCGGCTTTGCCGAAAAGTCGCACCGCAACCGTATCGAGGAGCTGGGCCGCAGCATTGCCACTGCGGTGGAACAGTCGGCACAGCTGTCTGCCAGCATGCAGCAAGGCCAGCTGGAGCTGGAAAGCCTGGACGACCAGGCTGCGCAGGCCGGCTTGCAGGATTTGCTCGACAAGCGCAGTGAACAGGAACGTGCCTTGTCGGACGCGCGCCATGAGCTTGACCAGCTGGCGCAACAGCTGCGCCACCATGAAGACAGCCGCAGCCAGGCCGAGCGCAGCCTGCAGCCGCAACGCGACCGCATCATGGAGCTGCAATTGAAGGAGCAGGCCGCGCGCCTGAATCAGGAACAGTTTGCCCAGGCACTGGCCGACACCAATGCTGACGAAGCCGCGCTGGCCGAAAAGCTCGATCCGGACATGCGTCCATCCTGGCTGCAGGGCGAAGTCACCCGACTGACCAATGCGATTGCCGCCCTGGGTGCCGTCAATCTGGCCGCACTCGACGAACTGGCCACGGCCTCCGAGCGCAAGAATTTCCTCGATGCCCAAAACGCCGACCTGACCGAGGCCATCAACACCCTGCAGGATGCCATCCACAAGATCGACAAGGAAACCCGTGAACTGCTGCAGGAGACCTTCGACAAGGTCAACCACCATTTCGGCGAATTGTTCCCCATCCTGTTCGGTGGCGGCCAGGCCCGGCTGACCATGACCGGCGATGAAATCCTCGATTCCGGCGTCCAGGTGATGGCCCAGCCGCCTGGCAAGAAAAATGCCACCATCCATTTGCTTTCGGGTGGTGAAAAGGCATTGACGGCCACGGCGCTGGTGTTTTCGATGTTCCAGTTGAATCCGGCGCCGTTCTGCCTGCTCGACGAAGTCGACGCCCCACTGGATGACGCCAACACGGAACGCTTCTGCAACATGGTCAAGCGCATGTCGGCGCACACCCAGTTCCTGTTCATTTCCCATAACAAGATCGCCATGGAGATGGCCAATCAGCTGATCGGCGTGACCATGCAGGAGCAGGGTGTCTCGCGCATCGTGGCGGTGGACATGGAGTCGGCGGCCAGTTTTGCCGACCAGGCCCATGCCGCGTGAGGCGCTTGAGCCATTTGAGCCATTTGAGCCATTTGAGCCACTAGAGCCACTAGAGCCACTAGAGCCACTAGAGCCGCTTGCGCCGCCTGAGTCGCCTGCGCCGCTTAATCCAGCATCGCTGCGGATAAACGCATTTTGCCAGGCGTGCGCATGGAGCAATGTGCAGGCTTTCATTGGTGTTTTTGAAATGAATCACGACTTTTTGCCCATTTCGTCGCCGAGCACAGCATATAATTGTCGTTTTGTAGCGTTTCATTGACAGCAATTAAACAAAGCTGGCATCGCAGCATGGCATGGGTGACAAGTGATTAGACTATGCCCGGGCCCTGAATTCATGCCTTGGTCTTGCCGCAGGCATTGTTTCGGTGCCAAGGCGACCAGTGCCCGGCGCAGGCCGGTGCTGCGTGATGGCAGGAACAACTGGCTGGCAGGAACAACTGGCTGGCAGGAACAACTGGCCCTGTTTCCCTTCATGAGTGAGGGAATGTTCACTGGCCGGGCGTTGCTTGACATTTTGACTTGCTAACATTTACCCTGATTCCGGCCTGGTTCGGCGTGCAGCAACCCGGCTGACAATGCGGCTGACAATCTAGCTGACAGCCCGGCTCACATCTGGCAGGCCAGTCCGGTGTGAACCCCGCTGCGCCAGACAGCCGAACACGCGCAATGCTGCGCAGGAGCCGTGGAAGAATCAGGTTTAGAAAAACTAAAATCCTGTAACCCTGGAACAAATTGATGAGCCGACCTATTTTTTTTATTGACGGCCACATGCCGGCATGCCTTGGCGCTGAGCCAGTACGGCACGCTTCGTGCAAGGAAAATCACGCATGACCGATCTCCAAACGAGCTTGATCGTCATTGGCGGCGTCATCGTCGTTGGTGTAATTTCTTACAACAAGTGGCAGGAGTTCAAGGTCCGTCGCGCGGTCGAACGCGCCTTCCCATCGCCGCATGACGATGTGCTCATGCGCAACGATGGCGCCGGCGTGGCCGAACGGGTTGAGCCTGTGCTGGCGCCGCAGATGCCGGTGCCGGCCGCCGCGCCGGTGGCGCCGGCAACGATCGAAACTGGCGGTGCCGCTGGTGCCGCTGGCGCCGACATGGCGTCCGTTGTAATGCCGGGCTCCTTGCCTGCGGCTGTGGATGCGCAGTCAGCCAGCGCGCAACTGGCCGCTGCCTCCGATGCCGCCAGCGTTGAAGCGGTCGACCAGATCGATGGCGGCACGCCGCCGGCCGGCAGTGCAGTGCTGTCCGCTCCCGCTGAAGCCGCACCGGTGGTGGCACATGCCGTGGCCCAGGCTCCCTATCAGCCTGATCTCTCACTGGACCCGCAGATCGACTGCACCATTCCAGTTACGCTGGAGACGCCGTTGCGCGGCGAGAAAGTCCTGGCACTGACCCAGTCGCTGCGCCATGTCGGCGGCAAGGGTGTGCATTACGTTGGACTGCGTGCCGACGGCGTCTGGGAAGACGTAGCCATCGGTGGGGTTTATCACGCGCTCGAAGCCGGCGTGCAGATGGCCAACCGCACCGGTGCCCTCAATGAACTCGAATACTCCGAATTCGTCAGCCGCCTGCGCCTGATTGCCGACGGCATCAATGCCGAACTCGAGCTGCGCGACATGATGGACATCATCAAGACGGCACGCCTGCTGCATCAGTTCATCGCCGAATATGGCGCACAGCTGAGTGTCAACGTGCAGGCTGCCAGGGAACCATGGGCACTCGATGGCCTGCTCGCTGCGCTGGCGCGCCAGGGTTTCGACCTGCGCCCGGACGGCCGGCTGGTCATGCCCGATGGCGACGGTGGCGCATTGTTTTCGGTCTCCACCAATGCGGCGCAAAATGCCCAGACCACCACGCGCCTGACGCTGTTGCTGGATGTGCCTTGCGTGGCACCGGCGCGCGATGGCTTTGGCGCCATGGTGGCCTGTGCCCGTTCGCTGGCGACCCGGCTTGACGGCGTGGTGGTCGATGATGGCAATCAACCCTTGTCCCAGGGCGCGCTGGAAGAAATTGCGGCGCAGGTGGCAGCGTTCTATCGCGAAATGGATGGCGTGCAGGTGCAGGCTGGTTCCACCCGGGCCCTGCGTTTGTTCAACTGAGCATGGCCGATACCAGCATTACGCCTACGGTAATTGCCGTGGCAGAGTTGACCGAAACGCAAGCCGCCGACGAACTGGCGCTGCTTGCCGAGTTGATCAGCCTGCACGATCGTCTCTACCATGAGCAGGATGCGCCGCAACTGAGCGACGCCGACTATGACGCGCTGCGGCAGCGTAACAATGCCATCGAAGCGCGCTTCCCGGAACTCATCCGCAGCGACAGTCCCTTGCAAAAGGTCGGCGCGGAACCGGCTGCCGGTTTTCGCAAGGTGACCCACCGGGTTGCCATGCTGTCGCTGGACAATGCGTTTACCCGTGAGGACATTGGCGACTGGATCGACGGCTTGCGCAATTTTCTGCGCGAGTTGCGCGACCCCGGCATGTGCGTCGAGTTTGCGCTGGAACCGAAAATTGACGGCTTGTCCTGTTCGCTGCTCTACAAGGACGGCAAGCTGGCCGTTGCCGCCACGCGTGGCAGTGGCACGGTGGGGGAGGACATCACTGCAAACGTGATGACCATCAAGGATGTGCCGCAGCAGCTTGCCGGCAGCGGCTGGCCGGCATTGCTGGAAGTGCGCGGTGAAATCTACATGACCGACGCCGGCTTCCTCGAGCTCAATGCCCAGCAGGAGCGCGAAGGCGGCAAGATCTTTGCCAATCCGCGCAATGCTGCCGCGGGCAGTACGCGCCAGCTTGACGCTTCGATCACCGCGCGCCGGCCGCTGTGTTTTTACGCCTATGCCTGGGGCGATGCCTCGGCACCGTTTGCTGCCACGCAATGGGAAGCCCGCACATTGTTTCAGTCCTGGGGTTTCCAGCTCAATGAGCCCTCGGTGCTCGCTGCGGTGACCGATGGCGATCTGGCTGCACTGTTCGCCTACTACGAGCGCATCGAACAACAGCGCTCAAACCTGGGTTTTTCCATTGACGGTGTGGTCTTGAAGGTCAACCGGCTCGACTGGCAGGCCAGGCTGGGGTTCGTCAGCCGCTCGCCACGCTGGGCCACGGCGTGGAAATTTCCGCCCGAGCGCGCCACCACCACCATCGATGCAATTGAATGCCAGGTCGGCCGCTCCGGCAAGATCACGCCAGTGGCCCATCTGGCACCGATTGGCGTCGGCGGCGTGCTGGTGCAACGCGCCACGCTGCACAATGCCGATGAAATCGAACGCAAGGATATCCGTGTTGGCGACACCGTTGTCATCCAGCGCGCCGGCGATGTCATTCCACAGGTGGTGGAAGTGGTGCTCGACAGACGGCCAGCCGGCAGTTCCCGTTATGCATTTCCCCATTGCTGTCCGATTTGCGACAGCCTGCTGGTGCGCAACGAAGGCGAAGCCAATACCTATTGCAGCGGCGGCCTGGTCTGCCGTGCGCAGGCGGTCGAACGGCTCAAGCACTTCGCTTCGCGCGACGCCTTCGATATCGAAGGCCTGGGGGAAAAGAATATCGAACTGTTCCATCAGCGCGGGCTGCTGAAGACGCCGGTCGACATTTTCCGGCTGCGCGAACGGCTCGATGACCACTCGGCAAAGGCCGGTGACGCATTGACCAAGCCGGCGCTGCGCCTGTGGGACGGCTGGGGCGAACTGTCGGCCAGGAATCTGTTCGATGCCATCGATCGGGCCCGCACCATCACGCTCGACCGCTTCATTTATGCGCTGGGTATTCGCCAGGTCGGCCAGGCTACCGGGCGGATGCTGGCACGCCACTACCTGAGCCTGTCGAACTGGCGCACTGCCATGGAGGCAGCCCAGGATCGCGGCAGCGCGGCCTATGCAGAGCTGCTGTCCATCAATGGCCTGGGTGAAAACATGGTCGACGACATCCTGGCCTTCGTGGCTGAAAACCATAACCGCGAGATTCTCGATTTGCTGACCCTGCCGCAGGCGGCGCCAGGCAACGGAGCGCCGGGCACGGCGGCACTGGAAGTCGTCGATTTCGAACGGCCTCGCTCGAGCTCGCCGATCGCCGGAAAAACCGTGGTGTTTACCGGCAGCCTGGAGTCGATGAGCCGTAGCGAGGCCAAGGCGCAGGCATCGGCATTGGGCGCCAATGTCGCCGGTTCGGTGTCGGCCAAGACCGATTTCGTGATCATCGGTCCGGGCGCCGGTTCGAAAGAAAAGAAGGCGCGCGAACTGAACCTCAATGTCATGGATGAAGCGCAATGGCTGGCATTCCTGGCGACATTCGCTTAGCATAAGGTATTGCCGAGCGTAATTTTTCCTGCCTGCCTGCCTGCTGCCGCAGCATGGGACAGTCCTGCCGGCGCAGTGCACTGGCGCCTTCGCCATGGCGTTTTCATTCTTGCTGATCGACCGACATCATGACCATCCGCGAAATACTCAAAATGGGCGACCCGCGCCTGTTGCGCCACGCCGAGCCGGTCACCGCTTTCAATACGCCCGAACTCGACGCATTGATCGCCGACATGTTCGACACCATGTACGATGCCAATGGCGCCGGGCTGGCGGCACCGCAAATCGGCGTGAACCTGCAGCTGGTGATCTTCGGGTTCAAGCAGAACCCGCGCTATCCCGAGGCCAATCCGGTGCCGGAAACCGTTTTGCTCAATCCGGTCATCACCCCGGTATCGAGCGAAAAAGCCGAGGATTGGGAAGGGTGCCTGTCGGTGCCCGGCCTGCGTGGCGTGGTCTCGCGCTGGGCAGCCCTGCGCTACCAGGGCGTCGACCAGCACGGTGAGCCGATCGACCGCACCGTCGATGGCTTTCACGCGCGCGTGGTGCAGCATGAATGCGACCACTTGCTGGGAATCCTGTATCCGATGCGGGTGACCGACTTTTCCCGCTTTGGCTATACCTCGGTTCTGTTTCCGGAAATGGACCCCAACGAGGAAGACTGATCAAGGACGGTCCACGGGCAATGCTTGCCGGCTGACTCGGGCTCGATCGTGACGCCGGCAAGCCGTTGCTGCCGCTGCTGCCGCTG
Organism: Janthinobacterium lividum; assembly: GCA_050954505.1. Taxonomy (GTDB): domain Bacteria; phylum Pseudomonadota; class Gammaproteobacteria; order Burkholderiales; family Burkholderiaceae_D; genus JAQGMO01. Next base: position 1,114 of record JBPBPY010000044.1, on the reverse strand, counting down.
CTGCCGTTGCCGATGTTGCTGATCTAAGCGGTGCCATCCAACAGGTTTCGGCCACCGACGGCAGCCGTGATGGATTGCGTGGTACCGGCGATGATGACCAGGCCCAGGAAATGGAATTGAATCAAAAGTTGTCAAAAAAGGAACTTTAACGCATCCTTGCGCACTCACTCCACAACCCTGGCCGGCGAAGCTTCGTTTCGCTGCCGAAACTCACGTGCGCGAGGAAAAACAGTGATACAGATGAACAGCCGTGTGCGGCGCAATCAAACGCCTGCATCGGCGCCTTCGACGTCCGCGTCAACATCCGCAAGCGCACCTTCGCGTGCGTCTTCCAGCGCCTCCTCCCCGGCGGATTCCGGCGGCGGCAACACGGCTTCCAGAAAGGGCAAGTCGTCGAGAACGCAGGATGCCGAAAGCACGAAAGCCAGCCTTGCCAAGCCGCGCCCGCAGGGTTCGACGGCATCCGCAATCGCCCGCTTCATGGGCTTGTCGATCCATTCCAGCAGGTCGAAGGTGTCGCCGGGGCTGGTCGTTCATGGCCTTCCCAGAGGTTTGTCGCCTGACGCGCTGGCGCAGCGCCTGGTTGACGGCAAGCTCAAGACCGTTATCGAGCAGCAGTTCCAGGTCGAGGCCGATCCTGCATTTCCAGGGCTTTCCAGCAGTCTCATCCGTGATCTTGACTACCGGGTCGAAATGGATCCCGCTGCCGTCGCCAGGAAACTGTTCCACAATGGATGGAATGCGCAGCTGCAAGTCAATGACGGCAAGTCCAACGGCTATCGCAAGTGCCGGGTAAGCCTGCCGCCTGGTACCAAAGGGACGATCAGCGAAATGCATATCGACGATAAAAAGACGAAAGTCGACCTTGAATACGATACGTTCGCCGGCAACATCGTCACTGCGTCAATGAAGGGCCGCCGTGCTGTGATGGAAGACCAGCATCTCGTGGCACGATTCTCAGTTCGCTCGGGAGAGGAAATCCTCGATATTCGCCTGCAAGGCGTGTTCGATGGGCATAGTGGCGGCGATGCGTCGTAAGCACCCGGCTAACACATCTTGAAAGCTGTGTTGAGATGCTTACTATTTGTCGAGAGGCTGCCAGCGATGCGGCAGC